>JBGSME010000343.1:0-3028 GCA_041740335.1 Bryobacteraceae bacterium
GGCGCGAACGCCGGAGATGGCGATTGCTTGCCTGGTATGCGCGTCTGGCCTTCATGACCTTACTCTGCCGGTGGCATGGGCGACGTGTACGGATCTGGGGGGGCGTTTTGGGGGGACCGCGGGCGGGTGGATGAACCTTGCGTCGAGCCTATCGGGGATGATCGCGCCGTTGGCCGGGGCGTATCTGGCGGAAACGTTCGGATCATTCAGCGCGTTGTTTTGGGTGGCGGCGGGGATGTATATGGTGGGGGGAATTCTGTGGTTCCGGATCGATCCGAGAAGGATCGCATTTCATTGAGAAAGGGATGAGAGATGGCGAAAATTCCGTATTTGTATCAGCATCACACGTGGGTGGAACTTGGAGAGGTCGCCAAACGGCAGCCGGTGGTGGTGCTGCCGATCGGGTCAGTGGAAGATCATGGCCCGCACCTGCCGCTCGATGTGGACAACTTTCTGATCGGGCGTATCTGCGAAGAAGCGGCGCGCCGGGCGGAGGGTGACATATTGCTGATGCCGATTATTCCGTATGGATTCGAGACGCACCATATGGACTTTCACGGCACGATCGATATTCACATGGAGCACCTGTTGCATTTCGTGCTGGATGTGACGAAGAGCGTGGCTCATCATGGCTTTCGGAGGATCCTGATCGCCGACGGGCACGGGTCTAACATGCCGATTCTAGATCTAGTGGCGCGACGGACGATTCTCGAGTCCGACGCATTGTGCGCGGCGTTTCTGTGGCCGTCGCTGGCGCTGAAGGAGATCCGGGCGCTGCGGGAATCGGGGCGGGGCGGGATGTCGCACGCCTGCGAGTTGGAGACATCGGTTTATCTGTATCTGGACGGCGAACGAGTGCAGATGGACAAGGCGAAGAAAGAGAATGGGATGCCGGAATCGGAATTTATGTGGTCTGACCTGACGGACCCGGGGCCGATCCGGATTATGGACCACTGGACGCGGTTCTCAAAGAGCGGAGTGAACGGCGATCCGACGGTGGCTACGGCGGAAAAAGGGAAAGTGATTTTTGAGACTGTTGTGACGAATTTCGTGCGGTTGGCGCGGGAATTCAAGAACCGGCCGCGCGGGGAGCGGACCGATTATCACGCGGAGGAATGATCACTTGAGGCGAGCAGCGGCTGCCTTGCGATCTTTTTCCACTTTGGCCTTGAGATCCTTGACGGAGGCTCCGGAGGCGGATTCGAGCGCGGTGGCGGCGAGGTCGAGGAGGTGCTTTTCGCGGGGCGTTTCGCCGCGGCCGCGCGGGCCGAAGATGGCGGAAGTCTGGTAGAGGGCTTCGGCGATGGTGGCGAGAAAGGGTCCGCGGCCGGCTTCGATGGGCAGAGATTTCATGAGAGCCTGGGCTTGCGCGACATCGCCTGGGGCGCCGACGGCGGCGGTGACTTCCCGAAGCAGGCCGCGCTGGAGAATGGCGGTGAGCAGACGATCGATTTCCATGTCGGGAATGAGTTGGCCTTGTCCGACGCGGGTGAAGACGGGAGGCGGGGTGAGTGCGCCGCGGGAGGGGAAGGGAAAGTCGATTGTGATCTTTTCGGGCAGCGTTTGATTGAACTGAGTGTAGGCCTCGGCGAGTTGGAGGGCGAAATTGGCTGCCTGGGCGCGGTATTGATCGGAGCGGCGGCGGTGAGAGGCGGAACTCCCAGTCTTGATGGACTCGGCGCCGAGCTGAAATTGGGAAGCGATGTCGTCGTAACCGCGTGCGAGTCCGGCGAGAGTCAAGAGCCGGAGAGGCGCGGCTTTTTGGACGACGGGGTCCTGGGTACGGAGGATTTTGTCGATATGCTCGATGCTCTTTTCGTAGTTGCCGGCCTGGTAGGTTTCCATGGCGGAAAGCCAATAGTAGGCGGGGGTTCCGGTTTTCGGCGGCACTGGGCCAGAGGAGCAGGTAGCGAGCAGCAGCGCGAGGATCGAGACGATCGTGCGGACATGTTGAACGCGCACGGAGGGGCGTTTCGTGGTGAGGTGGGGTTTCAACGCCGCAATGATAGCACGGCCGGATTGGAAGTCCGGGCGTGTTGAAAACCGCCACCATCTTTGGGGAGGGTGCCTTCGCCGCGGCGCTTGACCGGGTCCGGGCGGTTCTGAGAGAATGCTTGAGCGGCGAGTGCCGCGGGTAAGTTGGATGCCGTTCCGGGGGTACATTCGGATTCAGAGGGAATCGTGAAAACGAGGGGACCTGCAACGGCGGTCCGGCAGCTTTTCGAATGTTTTTTCAGCAAATTCCAGGGAGAAGAAGTTCGTGGACGCAGTAAAGGAAAAGGGTTTGGTGAAGTGGTTCAACAACGCGAAGGGGTACGGCTTCATACAGCGTTCAACTGGTGAAGATGTGTTCGTACACTACAGCGCGATCGATATGAACGGGTATCGAACGCTCGACAATGGAACCGAAGTGGAATTCGTCGTGCGCGAGGGGCCGAAGGGCTTGCAGGCGGAGCAGGTCAACCGCCCCTAAAAGAGAGGGTGCGTTGACCGGTAGGCGGTCCCGAGGCGGATCGCAGAGGAAACGGGGCCGCGCATGCCTTTGCGCGGCCTTTTTTTGATGTTTCCGGCCTTGGGATGTCACGGGACGCGGGGTTTCCGCATCCAGACGGGCAGATGATGTTATACGAACTCAAATCCAACCGGTCTTTGAACGATATCGACGAGGCGTTGCGGGCGGCGGCGGGCGAGCGAAAGTTCGGCGTGCTGACGGTGCACAACCTCGAGGAGACGATGCGGGCCAAGGGCGTGGAGTTCAACAGCACGTGTCTGATCTATGAGATCTGCAATCCACAGCAGGCGAAGAAGGTGCTGGAGGCCAACGGCGCGGTTTCGACAGCGCTGCCGTGCCGGATTTCGGTCTATTCGGACAAAGAGGGTGGCGGCTATCGCTTGGCGACGCTGCTTCCGACTGCGGTGATGGGGATGTTCGGGAGCCCCGAACTCGAGCCGGTCGCGCGGGAGGTGGAGCAGGTGATCAAGGAGATCATGCAGGCGGCGGTTTAGCAATTGATGTCTGCTTGGTTGC
>JBGSME010000344.1:0-11221 GCA_041740335.1 Bryobacteraceae bacterium
GCCCGCCAGGTTCGCGCAGTACAAAGTTACTTTGGCGATATCTCCGCAGGGCGGTTCTCCCGAATTCCAGTCGGTTGGTCTGGCATATCTTCCGAAGAATGTACCGCCCGCCGCGGAATTGATCGAGACCACTCCAGCCAACTATCGCTTCCCTACGCAAACGCTCACTCTTACGCCTTCGCAGAACATCACGCTACCGCCGCTGGCGCGCGCTCCCAAACCAGCGAAATCGGCCTTCACCTCGTCCATTTCCTCAGCTACGACGATGAGCTACGCCAAGGGGCACATCGGCGCCCGGTGGCTCGCCTCCGATGACAACGGGGATGATCTCCGGTCGAAACTAGAGATCCGCGGAGTGAACGAAACGGAGTGGAAGCTGCTGAAGGACGATATCAATGACCGGTCGTATAGCTGGGATTCCACGGCCTTCGCCGACGGCGAGTATGTGGTCCGCGTCACGCTCACCGACGCGCCGTCCAATCCGCCGGGCCAAGCACTGTCCGCCCAGGTGGAGAGCGACCCCTTCGTCATCGATAACACCGCGCCCCGTATTTCTGCGCTCGCCGCGACGCGCAACGGAAATCGCGTTGAAGTGAAGTGGAACGCGGCCGACGCGCTGAACGTGCTTGAACTGGCCGAGTATTCGGTTGACGGAGGCGAATGGAGAGTAGTAGAACCGACCACGCGCCTCTCGGACTCTACCGAACACTCCTACGCGTTGCAACTTGACGGCATCGCCGCCGGCGAGCATACCATTGCCATTCGCGTAACCGACGCGTCCGACAATCAGGCCGTCGACAAAACGATCATCCGATAGGGCTACTGCCCGGCGATCGGGTATGCGCCGGCGGCATAGGCGGTTCCGCCGTAATCGACGGAAACGTTACCGTCCCGCGCGGCCTGCTCAAGCAGCGTCTCTAACGTTGCGCCAGGGCCAAAGCTTTGCAGCGTCACACTATCGCCCATGCTCCGCAGGTTAAACGTCCGGCCGCGGTGCTGGAAGTCGATCGCCCACTCCAACTCCAGGGTCGCGCTCAGCAGATAGGCGGTGGACGTGACGTTGGCACGGGTGCCATGCGTGCGGAATGAGGCAATCTGTGTTCCCTCGGCGAAGGTTTCCGGCTTCGTCAGATCCCGCGCCGGGTCGTCCTGGTAGTACACACCCATTCGCGTAAACTGCCCGTTGGCGGGCGTCGCGATCAGGTGCAACACCCGACCGTTGTCCAGGAAGTGAGCGCCTGTCGGCTCGCTTCGAAAGGCGAGGTGAGCGCCCGCCGCGCCCGGAGTGGACTTAAACAGATCCGTCATTCCATCGACGAAGGTGAGATAGCCGAAGATATCGACCGCGCTATCCGAGGTGGCAATCAGGCGCCCCGCCACTTGTGCGGCGACAGCGCCGATGGGGACGCGGGCGCTGGTGGCTGCCGGTTGTCCTGCTACGTACTGATAGGCGCCCGTACAGAGTACGGCGCCGGAGATGACCAAAGCGGCGAGGAGTGTATTCTTCATAGGTTGAAGATAGCCCGCGCGCGTGGCCGAAATCATCAGAGAACGGTAAGGGATTGGTAAGAATCTCGTCTATTCGCGGGTAACCGTCTCGTCCAGGTTCGGAACCAGGCTTGCGACGCTCGACCATGCCGCCAGTTCCGCCTCGGGAACCCCTGTCCCGAGTGGAGACTCGCCCTGCGATGGGAGCGCGTGCGCGGCCTCGGCGTTAGACGCGAATCTCCGTTGATGGAGGCGAATGGAGGGTTGTGGAACCCACCACGCGCCTCTCGGACTCTACCGAACATTCCTACGCGTTGCAACTCGACGGCATCGCCGCCGGGGAACATACCATTGCCGTTCGCGTTACCGGCGCGTCCGGCAATCAGGTGGTCGACAAGACGGTAATCCGATAGCGCTCATCTAGGGAGAATCCCCGATTGTCCGTTCCGGCTAGTTGCCCGGGCAATGGAATCATGCCGTGGAGACTTGCCCTGATCCTCGTCGCGCTCGCTGTCTCCTCAGCCGTGCATGCTCAGGTGAAGGTCAAATACTTGTGTCTCAACGATGGGCGATATTGGGTCAGACACAACAAAGGTCCCAAGCGCTATTGCTATGACCGTGCTTCGAAGACTCGGGGAGCCGCATGGCAAGGTCGCTGGGGCGGTGTCTTCTGGCCCTGAGAGCTGGACCTACATCGTCAAGGGTGGCGCCTTCGCCAAAGTGAAACTGGACGGCGGAAGAGTAACTTCAGTGGTTGTTCCGAACTAAGCCGGCTGCGGTCATTCCCGGGTAACCGTCTCGTCCAGATTGAGGATCAGGCTCGCGACGCTCGACCATGCCGCCAGTTCCGCCTCGGGAACCCCTGTCCCGAGCGGAGAGTCGCCCTGCGATAGGAGCGCGTGCGCGGCCTCGGCGTTAGACGCGAATCGCGCGCGCATCTTTGTGAGGAAGGCGGTAACGGTGGCAGCCTCGGCTGTGGCCGGTACCCGCCCCAACGCGGTGAGAAACGCGAACCGCATCCGCGCGGAGTCATCCGGGCTCGCCGCCACGATCCGCTCAGCGAATTTGCGCGAAGCTTCGACGTAAGTAACGTCGTTCATCAGATTCAACGCCTGCAGGGGAGTATTGGTTCGAGACTCACGCACGGTGCATGTTTCCCGCGTTGGCGAATCGAACGCTACCATCGCCGGCGGTGCGATGGTTCTGCGCCAGTACGTATAGAGACTGCGGCGATAGAGGCCCGCGCCTTTGTCCGCCTCATACCCGCCGCCGCTGAACGATAGTTCCTGCCACAGGTTCGGTGGCTGGTAAGGTTTTACCGAGGGGCCGCCGATCTCGGTGCCTAGGAGGCCAGCCACCGCGAGCGCCTGATCGCGTATCGTCTCGGCAGGAAGCCGGTAGCGCGGCGCACGCGCATAGAGCCGATTTTCGGGGTCGTCACGCAGTAACTCCGGAGTTAGTGCGGAACTTTGGCGGTAAGTGGCGCTCATCACTATTGTTTTGAGTGTGTGCCGGAGGTTCCAGCCGGAGTCCATGAATTCGACGGCCAGCCAATCGAGCAAGTCCTGGTGGATAGGCCATTCTCCTTGTGAGCCGAAGTCCTCGGTGGTCTTGACGATGCCGGTGCCGAAGATTGTCTGCCACAAGCGATTCACGGTGACGCGCGCGGTAAGGGGATTGTCGCGAGAAACCAGCCACTTCGCGAGGCCGAGCCGGTTGGCAGGCAGGCCGCTTTGCATCGGGGGAAGAAAGGCCGGCACAGCGGCGGAGACAGGGTCGCCCGGCTGGTCGTAGGCGCCGCGCTTCAGGATGTTTGCTGGCCGGACAGGGCCCTCCTTCATCACCATGACGGTGGGCAGCGTGGCAAAGTAGTCATTGCGCTCACGCCGCGCCGCCCGTACTGAATTGCGCGAATTCTGCAAAGCTTCCGGAAGATAGAGGTCGACGAAGGCGAGCTCGATTTTTGCCTGCTGTGCCGGCGTTCGGCGGCGGGCGTCGAGGGCTGCAATTCGCCCGAGACTTTCTCCCAGCGGCAGCGTCGAAACCTCGCGCGGCGAGAGCGCCCTGTCATACACCAGAACGTCGCGGATCGAACCTTCGAACGTAAGCCCCGATCCGGCGCCGATCAGGAAAGGGGCTTTGTGTTTGATTGGCCATAGGTGTTGATCAAACAAAACTTTCTGCGGCTGCTCCACGCCGTTGACATAGATGTGAACGCCGCTCGCTTTCATCCCGCCGTCATAAGTTACAGTGACGTGGGACCACTGGTTCAACGGCAGCTTTTCCTTGGTTTCGACGCGGAGGCCGAGATCCGTCCAGCGGAAGACGAAGTGGAAACGCAGCTTGCCTTCGACGAGATGGATACCATAGCCGGTGCCCTCCCAATAGTCTTCGGCGCGGGATAGTATGCAGCCCTTCTCCGTCGCGGGATTTACCCACGCGGCGAGAGAAAGAGGATCGCGATGGTTGAACTGAGCCGCACCAGTGCCCAGGTCCCGCCCGGGACCTCCGTGGAAAGTGGCCGGCTCATCGGCGAGTTGATGCAGCAGGAGTCCCTCGGCAGGCCGCCAGTCGAGGTCCGGATGCTTTCGAATCGACTTCTCCCATTTCGCGCGCTCGCGGACGACTGCCGGCGCCAGCGATTCCCATCGGCTTTGTGTCTGACCGGCCTTGGCGTCCAGCCGGTCCAGCTTCACCTGCTGTTCCGCGGTGGGGGCGGTAACGAACGGCGGCTCGTTTCCGAAGTTATACACGAAGCCCTTCTCATCCATGTTATTGAAGAAGGCGAATAGGCTGTAGAAGTCCCGCTGGGTCATCGGGTCGTACTTATGATCGTGGCAGCGCGAGCAGCCCATTGTAAGACCGAGCCAGACCGTGGAGGTGGTTTCGGCACGGTCCGCCACATATTCAGTGCGGAACTCCTCGTCGATGATGCCGCCCTCCGCCGAGGTCCGGTGATTGCGGTGAAAGCCGGTGGCGACCTTCTGGGACAGCGTGGCGTTCGGCAGCAGGTCCCCGGCGATCTGTTCGATGGTGAACTGGTCGAACGGCATGTTGGAACGAAATGCGTCGATCACCCAGTCGCGCCATCGCCACATGTCGCGCACGCCGTCGGATTGATAGCCGTTTGTATCGGCATAGCGTGCCGCTTCTAGCCAGCGGATCGCCATACGCTCGGCGTGGGCCGCCGATCCGAGCAGGCGGTCCACCTGCTTCTCATAGGCTCCGGGCGAATCGTCCGCGACAAAGCCGGCTATCTCCGCGGCGGCCGGCGGCAAGCCAGTGAGATCGAGTGAAAGACGCCGCAGCAGGGTGGCCCGCCCGGCTTCTTTTGAAGGATGGAGCCCCGCCTTCTCCAGCCGGGCGGCGATGTAATGGTCAATCGGATTGCGCGGCCAGGATGAGTTCGAAAGCTTCGGGAGATTGGCCTTGCGCGGCGGGATGAATGACCAGTGCCCCTGCCAGATGGCGCCGCCCTCAATCCACTGCCGGATCAGTTCCACTTGCGCCTTCGGCAATGCATCGTGTCCCGCATAGGCCGGCGGCATACGCAGCGTGCGATTGGTGGAAACGATGCGCTGGTAGAGCTTGCTCTTTTCCGGTTGCCCCGGTACGATCACGTCGCGAGCCTTCGCGTCGGATTCCTTGTCGAGGCGCAGGTTGGCCTGGCGCTTGCCGGTATCCGGGCCGTGACAGGTGAAGCAGCGGTTCGACAGCACCGGCCGGATGTCGCGATTGAAATCAATCGCGGCAGCTTGAACGGAAACTGCCGCCAAGGCTGCTGGGATGAGGGAACGGAGCATGGATAAAGGTCTGCTCCGATTATATGAAGAACACGCTCTCCGCCGTTTTTCGCAGGATCCACTCGCGGTCCTCCGCCGAGAGAAAGGGAAGCCCGTGTTCGATCAGTGCGATCGACGCCGCGTAGGTGTGCGGAGGCTGCACCTGGTACGGACTGTCGCTGGCCCACATCAAGCGGCGCGGCCCAAACGCGTCGAAGACTTGGTGCAGAAGCGGCGTGAGGTCTTTATAGGGGGGCGTCTTTGCGCCGAGTGCGTAGAAGGCCGACAATTTCACGTAGACATTTGGGTGGCGTGCGAGATCGCAGAGTGCGCGGACGTCCTCGCGCGGGAATTGGCCAGTGGCGCCGATGCGGGCAAGGTGATCGATGACGACACGTGTCTCGGGATGACGGCGCGATGCCCGATCGATCGATGGCAGCGCGCCTGGGTTGACGAGCGGACACATCGCTTGACCGAGTCCGTGTGCCGCAGCCCACATCTTTCGCATGCCGGGGGTGTCGAGCCAACCCACGGGGTCGCGTCCCGGTGTGATGCGAAAGCCGCGGACGCCGCGCTCGCGAAGGCGCGTCATCTCCGTTTCCGGGGATTCCGCGTTCGAGTCGATAATCGCGACGCCGGCGAAGACACCCGGGTAGCCGTGAATCGCATCGAGCATGTACGAGTTGTCGAATCGATAGCCGCCGGGCTGAATCAGGACGATTCGGTCCACGCGATTCGGCTTGGTGTGCGCCAATAGCGCTTGCGGAGGGAAGTGAACCGGGCTCCATGGCGCGGCGCCGGGAGTGCGCGGATAGGCCTTTGTGCCGGAAGTCCAGACGTGGACATGAGCGTCGATGATTCCTGTCATTTCAATTTCCTGTGGAGAACGGCAGCGTCGTAGAGATCGGTGGCGCCGCGCGCGCCCAGGCGAACCATGCGCGCGTTGACCGTGGAGAAGCCGATCGGAGCCGTGAACTCCTCCATTTCGCGCCGGGTATCATTGTGGAGAAAGTAACCTCCCGGCTTTAGTAATTTATGGATGTTGTTCACGGCGAGCAGTAGCTCGGCTCGATTGAAGTAGAGGAGGACGTTGGTGGCAACCACCAAGTCGTACAACGCCTCCGGCGGCTTGCGGGTCAGGATATTCCAGCGTTCCGCGCGGATGCGGCGCGCCAACCCCGGACGAACGTGGACCTCCAGATTGTTGGTCTCCACCACAGTTCCGTGCCCTTCCACCAAGCCGATGTGCGAGCCGAAATGCCGATCCGATTGCGGGAGGGTAAGGTGTGGATGGAGGGGAAACGCTGCTATGAATGCAACGGCGGCGGGATTGATGTCGGCGCAGTCGATGTCGAGTTCAGCCTCGATGGCGAGCCCGGAATTGAGCAGAGCGTCGGCCAGCGCGTACGGTTGGATGCTCTGCGGCGGAAGGTCCTCGCGGAGATTCTCGCGTGGTGCAAGATCGAGCCCGGGCCCGACGATGAGTACGCGGCGTATCCGGGCGCCCGGTTCGCGCGCAGCCATCGCTTCGATCTCGATGGATGCGGCGAAGCTGGCGTTGGGAGAAGTGTCGGTGCTGTGGCCGCGGCCCGCATAGAGGCGGGAGACATAGTCCCGGCGTTCCTGGCCGACGCGCGTCCGCGAGGCGAACTCTTTATCGTAGAGGAAGGTCATTGCTCGCCGATAGTTACTTTCAAGATAATCTGTCTTGCCTTTTTCGGGTAGTTGCCTGGCGAGTAACTTCCCTCGCGGAGCGGTATGGCGATGGCCGGCAAAGGCGGCGATCCTTTGGTGCACGGCGTCGGGGATGGCTCCGGTGTCATGATAGGCCTTTGCGCTCAGTGCGGGAATGATCGTGTCGGCTGCGGTGAATGATCTCGACTGCAGCACGTAGAAGACTAAGTGATCGGCTGCGCCTTCCTGAAGCCGGCGTTCCGTTTCGAACTCGGTTCGGTCGATGAAGGCCGGGAATGCATCGCGGCCGATCTGTTCGCGATCGAACAGCGTATGCATCGCGGGATGAACGTCACTCCACGAAACCAGGGCCGCGGCGGCAATGAGTAGCGCCGTCATTGCGCGGAATGCGCCAAAAAGCGCTGGATGCGGGCGTTCGCCTTTTCGGCTAGCGCAGTCGGAAAGATGTTGAAGGCGTGTGCGCCGCCCGGATAGACGGCCAGTTCGGCACGATTGCCGGCCGCCACCCAACGTGCGTACATGAAGAGCGAATCGTCGAGCAGTGGGTCCAGAGTCCCGATGGTGAATATCGCGGGCGGCAGACCGCGCAGATCCGCGTAGAGTGGGGAAACGTCCGGTTCGCGCCGGCGCGCGGCGGGTACGAAGTGATCGCCGAACCAAAGAAGGATCGGCGTGTTGAGGATGAAGTAACGCTCGCCCCAGTTACGAGCGCTCGGCGTCATCGTGAGATCGAAGATTCCGTAAGTTAAGTTGGCGGCGGCGAACCCGGTGAAACCATGCTTGTCGCGCATGCGAAGCAGAGTTACCGCGGAGAGATGCGCTCCGGCTGACTCGCCGCCGATCAGGAGCCGGCTGGCGCCGAACTCGGCATTGGCGTTGCGCGCCAGCCATGCCGCGGCAGCCTCGCAATCGTCCGGACCGGCTGGATACGGATGTTCGGGAGCGAGACGGTAATCGACACTCACGACGGCGGCTTCGGTGTTGCGGGCCAGATCCCAAAGCAGCGAGTCCTGATGATGAACGCCGCCAAGCGCCCATCCGCCGCCATGGAAATGCAGATAGACGGACTTTACGGTAGGCGGCCGGAAGACGCGGAGGCCAATGGGTCCAGCGGGTCCGGGAATCGAACGAGTTTCCGAGCCTTCGAGGATCTTGAGCGGACCGAACGGACCGCGGCCTTCCTCGCGATTGCGGCGCGTGGTCTCGACAGGAACCGCGGAAACCGGCGGGATATCGGCCAATAGCCGCTCCAGCCGCCGGTTGTACTGGGCCGTATCGGCGTCGACGGACTCGGGAAGGAACAGCTGCGGATCGGGAAAAGGCGCGTGCATCATGCGTGGTTGTTTCGAGGCTACCATGGTTCGGTGGATAGACTGATTTCGATCGCGCTCGCAATGGCGCTACTTGCACCAGCCGAGTCTCCCATGCGCTACGAATGCCCAAGGGCGGCCCAGAAAGTGGAGATCGACGGGCGTCTGGACGATGCCGCCTGGCTGGCCGCGCCATGGACGAGCCTGTTTGTCGACATTGAGGGCAGCGCCAAGCCAAAGCCGCGTTATCGCACTCGCGCGAAGATGCTGTGGGATGACACGTACTTCTATGTGGCCGCGGATTTGGAAGAGCCTCATGTTTGGGGGACCCTGACCAAGCACGACTCGGTGATCTTCCACGACAACGATTTCGAAGTCTTCATCGATCCCGACGGCGACACGAACGAATACTACGAGTTCGAGATCAATGCGCTCAACACCGGATGGGATCTATTTCTGCCGAAGCCATACCGGTTCGGCGGCAAGGCGCGCAATGAATGGGAGATTCCGGGTTTGCGCACCGCGGTTAGAGTCCGCGGCACGTTGAACGATCCGCGAGACCGTGACGATGGCTGGAGCGTGGAGATGGCCTTTCCATGGAAAGTGTTGGGCGAGTATGCCCACAAACCGGCTCCGCCGCGGTCTGGTGACGAATGGCGTGTCAACTTCTCGCGAGTGGAATGGGCTCACGAGGTTGTTCGAGGAGCCTACAGAAAGAAAGCCGGGCTGAAGGAAGACAACTGGGTTTGGTCCCCGCAGGGAGTGGTGAATATGCACATACCGGAGACGTGGGGCGTTGTTGTGTTCCGGCAATAGTGAGGGAGGATTGACTAGCGAACTTTCAATCCGGAAGGGTCCATGCGATCGCCAAGACGCCGGCGCCAGTCGAGCAGATGGGCTTTGAGTTCGTCGCGGGATCGGCTATGCGAGAGTTCCGCGGCGAGGTTGGTTTGTTCGTAGGGGTCGTCGGCGAGGTTGTAGAGATGGGTGACTTCTTCCTTCGCGTCGATGACGAGTTTGTCGCGTCCGCGGATCACCATCCGCCATTGCTGCGGGGTGTTCAGTTTTCCGTAGGCGTAGAGTGATTCACGGGGGCCGTCTTTACCGGAGAAGATCGCGGCCGATTGATCGAGGCCCTGAACAGCGGATGGAATCGCAGCGCCGGCGAGGCCGAGGAACGTGGGCATGTAGTCGGCGTTTGAAATGAGCAGGTCGCTTTTCGTGCCGGCGCGCAATCGGCGCGGATAGCGCATGAGCAAGGGGATGCGGGCGGATTCCTCGTAGGGGACGCCTTTGTGTTCAAGGCCCTGGCTGCCGACCATGTCGCCGTGATCGGCGGTGAACACCACGAGCGTATCGTCGGCGATACCGGCGTCGTCCACGGCTTTAAGGACTCGGCCGAAGTTCTCGTCGAGCGCCGAGCAGAGCCCGTAGTATCCGGTGAGGCCATGGCGGGCCTGCTGGGCGTATGACTCGGGAACGTTCGGGCGGAGGTGGAACTGATCGGGCTGGTAGAAGTCCTTGAACTTGGGCGGCGGTGTACGCGGGGTATGGGGCGGTCCCCAACTGAGATAGAGGTAGAAGGGGTTGGTACGGTTGCGGCGGATGAAGTCGACGGCGAGGTTCGTTTGGTAGTCGGGCTCGAAGCCGCCGGGCCGGATGGGGTCGGGTGAATCGCGGAAGTAAGTGGAGTCGAAGTAGTTGTGGCCTCGATTGAACGCAGCCCAGTAGTCAAAGCCGCGGCGGCGTTCGGGAGGGACGAAGCCGGGACGTTCGTCGCCGTCGAGGTGCCATTTGCCGATGTAGCCGGTGTCGTAGCCGGCGCTCTTGAGACGGTCCGCGAGGCAGATTTCGGAGAGCGGAAGTTGGAGGTCGTTCTTCGGCATTTGGCAGGCGTGGGGGTAGCGCCCGGTAAGCATGGAAGCGCGTGACGGGGTGCACACCGGGTTGGTGGCATAGACGCGATTGAAGTGGACGCCTTCGCGGGCGAGGCGGGCGAGGTTGGGAGCGACGAGATCCGGGTCGCCGGAAGAGGGTAGGGTTTGTGGGCGCCACTGGTCGGCGAGAACGAAGAGAATGTTCGGTTTTCGAGACTCCGCGGCCGTAGCGGGGTTCACCGCTGAGAGCGCGGACGCGGAGGCAGCGATAAAATTCCGTCTGTCCAAGATACAATATCGCAGGGACTATTCGTGGGAAGCAACTACAGACCAACACCGAATCGGCCGCTTGCCTCGCCTGGCGGGGGGGCAGGGACGCGGCCGGCGGACCGCTATTTTGAGTTAAAGAGCGAGATCCACCGCAAGCTGATCGGCGTGGTGGACCTGGACCGTGTATCGTCACTGCCGAAAGAGCGGCTGCGATCGGAGATCGGGCGGGTGGTGGAGCGGCTGCTCGACGAAGAGCGTGTGCCGATGACCACGGCGGAGCAGAACAAGCTGGTCGAGGAGGTTCTCGACGAAGTATTGGGCCTTGGGCCGCTCGAGCCGCTGTTGAAGGATCCGGCGATATCCGACATCCTGGTGAACGGATTCAACAAGGTGTATGTGGAGCGGCAGGGAAAACTTTCGCTGACGCCGGTGCGGTTCAAGGACAACACGCATCTGCTGCACATCATCGAAAAAATCGTTTCGCTGGTGGGGCGGCGCGTGGACGAAGCCAATCCGATCGTCGATGCGCGGCTGCTTGACGGGTCGCGCGTGAACGCGATTATCAATCCATTGTCGCTCGACGGGCCAGCGTTATCGATCCGGCGCTTTGGCCGGCACGTGATCACGTCGGACGAGATGGTGGCCAACAACACGCTGATGCCGGGGATGCTGCGGTTTCTGGCCGCGGCGGTGCAATCGAAGGCGACGGTGCTGGTATCGGGCGGAACCGGTTCGGGTAAGACGACGACGTTGAACGCGATGTCGCGATTCATTCCCGAAGACGAGCGGATTGTGACGA
>JBGSME010000345.1:0-3172 GCA_041740335.1 Bryobacteraceae bacterium
CGCCGACGCCGAATCGTGGTGCCGGTCCTATCTCGCCCGGGCACCCCAGCCCGACTCGCCGCCACACGCCATCGCCCACTGGCGGCTGTCGGAAGCCCTGGCGAAACAAGGCAAGAGAAATGAGGCCGCCCAGTCGATCACTGAAGCCGCGCGGCTCCTCCCCAAGCATGAGGGGATCCGCGCCCACCGCGCCCGTCTCGAAAAAGACTAGATTGCGGCTACTACGGCTCCACCGCCACCACCGGCGGCGAGTGGCTGAACACGATTTCCCATTCCGACACGCCGCGCACATAGAGCCGCGCCACCTCACCCGCGCTCGTGTCGCTCCCATACGCCCCGCTGCCCACCACTTGCGGATACCAGTTGTCCACCTCGGCGATCTTCGCAGGCGCGGTCCACGATCCGGGCTCCCCCAAATCCGTCGCAAACGCGACGTATATCCCTTCCTGCGGCCAGCCTTCCCAGCAGCATGACCGGTTCAACAGCATCACGTACCGCTCCAGGTGGGTGTTCCAGTGCACCGAAGGGCCCCAGAACGAATCCGTATCGGCTTCCTGCCACCCCACCGCCGCGGCGTAAATCGGGCTCTGCCGTCCGCCGATGCCCGGCTCGTTCCACGCGCCCTCGTAGTATTTCCACACATGCCCGATCGGATGATCGCGGTCCGCAATCGCCATTCGCGCCACCGCCACACCCTGGCTGGCGGTCTCGCCGCCATAGTTGCCGAAATGGAAGTAAAAGTACTTCCCGTGCTGGTCCGGGATCACCGTAAAGTCGCCGTGGCCGCCCGCGAAGTAGCCGTTCTGCGCGCCGCAGTTGTCCGGCTCCCAGGATTCGAGCACCAGCCCGAGATCGGTAAACGACGCTCCCGCATCCTGCGATACAAGCGCCCCAATGGCCGGAACCGACTGCTCCCGCGACCCACAATTGATAATCCGCTCATAGTGATACCAGCCATACATCGCGCCCGTATCGTCCACCCATGCCGACTCGATCCACATCGGCGAATGCGCCGATCCTCGCAACGATACAGGCTGCGCGGCCCGCAGCCGCGTCTGTGACCGTCCCCGGCTCACCATCGGGTCACCGGTCGAACTGAACATCACATATTCATTGGCGCCAACCCGCACCACCGGGCTGTTGGAATCTGTGGCTGCCGGCATCGTGATCGTCCTGGCGGGACGAACCTCGGCATACTGCGCAGCCAGAGGTTCGAGTGTGGCGAGAACGAGGGCGGCCGCTATTCGTGTCATCTACACGATAAGAGACCGCAACGGCCCGGAAAGTTATCTCCGGTGCCCCAAGGTTTACCTTCCTTGACACTCCTCAATCAGCCACGGGAAGCCAACCGCACGGGAAGTGGACCTTCTGTCACGCACAAATAATAAAAGTATATTAACCTAATACGTGACAGGTTAATAAAGCTTCCACAAGGAGTCTCCCCATGAGGTCAATGATCTTCCGCGTTACCATGCTCTGCGCCCTCGCCGGCTTGCTGACGGCGCAGTCAGACAACGCCCAACTTTCCGGTTTCGTCCGCGATTCGAGCCAAGCCGTCGTCGCCGGAGCCAACGTCACCATCCGCAACGAAGCAACTGGCGTCGAACGTCAACTCGTCACCAACGAAACCGGCTACTTCGTCGCCTCCAGCCTCCCGCCCGGTTTCTACACCGTGTCGGTCGAATCCACCGGATTCAAAAAATATGTGTCCACCCAGAACAAACTCGATTCGAGCATCGCCAAGACAGTCAACGTCACCCTCGACGTCGGCGCCGTCGCCGAAACCGTCGAAGTCGTCGCCTCGGTCGCCAGCGTCCAGTCGGAAACAGCCATGGTTGGCAAGCTCATCGAAGAAACGCAAATCAAAAACATGAGCCTCAACGGCCGCAACCCCTTGTTCCTCGCCTTGCTCAAACCCGGCGTCCGCGGCGGCGCTCTGAACGGCTTCAGCTTCGGCCTCACCTCCGGCGGCTTCTCGGTAAATGGCTCCCGAAGCCAGGACAACCTGATCACCATGGACGGCGCAGTCGCCGTCAGAACTCGTTCGAACGGTACCTCGATCGGCGTCGCCGACCTCGAAACTGTCCAGGAAATCCAGGTGCTCACCGCCAACTTCGCCGCCGAGTACGGGCGATCCGGCGGCGGCCAGATCCGTATCGTCACCAAAAGCGGCTCCCAAAATTTTCACGGCAGCTTCTACGAGTATTTCCGCAACAACCAACTCGACGCCAACCAGTGGTCCCGCAACCGCGCCGGGCTTGACCGTCAGGCCGAGCGCTTTAACCAGTTCGGCTACGTCCTCAGCGGACCCGTATTTATCCCCAACAAGTGGAATACCGACCGCAGCAAGCTCTTCTGGCTCTGGAGCCAGGAATGGGTCCGCCGCCGCCGCGAGTCCACATCCATCCAAACCGTTCCCTCCCTCGCTATGCGCGGCGGCGACTTCTCGGAGCTTCTGTCGCCGAACCCTTTCTTTCGCACCGCGCGCGTGGTCAACGATCCCCTCACCGGCCAGCCGTTTCCGAACAATGTAATCCCGGCCAACCGCCTCAGTCCCAACGGACAGGGATTCCTGAACGCCTTCCCCGAACCCGTCCCGGGCTTCCTCCAGGGAACTGCCAATTTCATCCAGACGCGCCCGCAACCCGCCAATCAGCGTAAGGATACGATTTCCTTTGACTTTCTCCCAACGCAAAACCAGACCATCCGGGTGCGCTATCAAAAATACGGCTTCTTCGAGGCGGAAGCCTTCCGCGGCGGCACCGATCGCGCTCGCCGCACTATTGACCGGCCTAACGACACCGCCTCGGTGAATCACGTCTGGACTCTCTCGCCCACCATGATCAACGAGTTCATGGCCACCGCCAGCGTCGACCGCGTGCGGCTCGTGGTCCCCAACGAGGAAGGTCTCGCCAACCGCAGCCGCTACGGCATCAACTACCCATACCTGTTCCCGCAAAACAAAGAGATCGAGGACAAGATTCCCACCATCGCCATTGCGAACTTCGTCACAGTGGATGGCGGACCCTACCCGGCCAGTTCCTCCGGCCCCATCTGGGTCCTATCGAACAACCTCACCAAGATTTCCGGCAATCATTCGCTGAAGTTCGGGTTCCTGTTCGAGCGCATGGGCCAGAACGATTTTGACCAGATCAACGTCTCCGGAGTACCC
>JBGSME010000346.1:0-9834 GCA_041740335.1 Bryobacteraceae bacterium
GCGCAGGCATTCGCAGCGGCGGCGGAGACGGACCTCATCCGGTTGCAATGCTTCGAGGGCATCACCGAGAGACAGGCGATCGGGTCCTTCGATGAAGCCTTGCAACGTCTGTTCCTGGAGACGCAGGCGCAGGTACTCGACAAGGAATGGGAGAAGCTACGCCTTCAACTTCACACGCTGGACTTCTTCACGCAGGGTCCGCTGTTGCAGGCGGTAATGCAGCCCAAGCCAGTCGTCCTGCTCATCGACGAATTGGACAAGGTGGACCAGAAGTTCGAAGCGCTATTGCTGGAGATTCTGTCGGACTGGCAGATCACCGTTCCCAAGCTTGGAACGGTTAGGGCGCGATCGATTCCGGTTGTGGTGATGACGTCGAACCAGGAGCGTCGCCTCGGAGATCCGCTTCGGCGCCGGAGCCTCTACCAGCGAATCGAGCATCCCGATGTCCGGAAGGAAGCCGCCATCCTTGACATTCGCACGGCAGAAGCGCCGCTCGAGTTGAAAGCACAGGCCGTGGGGCTCGCGCAGGCGCTCCGTGGATACAACCTGGTAAAACCGCCGTCGATCGACGAGATCGTTCAGTTCGTTCGTGCGCTACAACTGCTCGGCCGATCCGAGATCCGGCCGGAGGATCGCGATGTGCTGCTGCCGTTCCTGGCGAAGACCGAGGAGGACGTGAAACGGCTGCTGCTGCGCGACGGTTTCAACAGCTTGGTGGCGACCGCGCACGAGTATCGCCGGCAGGCTCTGGATGCGATGCGTGCTGTGGAGGCTGTATGAGAGACGTGCTTCTCGCCGTTGCGCTGGCCGGTGCGGCTTGCGCGCAGCCCGTTCACGTCCGGGAATTGGCTGATCGGTGGGCCGACGCCTACGGAATCGAGCGCGAACTGGTCCATGCGGTGATCGAAGTGGAGTCCGGCGGTCAGTCGCGCGCGGTGTCACCGGCGGGCGCTGCCGGCGTGATGCAATTGATGCCCGCAACGGCTGCGGAGTTCAGAGTCGGCAGTCGGTTTGACCCCGACGAGAACATCCGCGGCGGAGTGGCATACCTTGCATGGCTCCGGGATCGCTGCGATGGCGACCTGCGGCTGATGTTGGCGAGCTACAACGCCGGACACGCGCGCGTCCTCAAGCGCGGGCTTCGGTTCTCGTCGAACGAAGTACTCGCCTATGTCGAGCGCGTGGCTTTCGTGTATCGGCGCAACCGGTGGGAGTCGGTCTTGCGGGCGAGGAGGAGTTTCCGATGAGAGGAGCCCTGGAAGTGATGTTGGCGTGCGCGTTGAGTTTGTTCGCGCAGGTAGAGCCCAAGGTCAGCCAGCGCGTGTTGAATGAGCACGTCAACATCGTGCGGCTGTCTCCCCGTTTCGTGACCGCGATCCGGATGCCGGAAGCGGTGAGTTCGGTGATGGTGGGCGATCCGTCGAAGTTCCTGGCGGAGCACTCGGACAAGGAGCCATCGGTCGTCGTGGTGAAGCCGGTGGTGGACGAGGCGACCGAGTCGAACATGTTGGTGACGACGGTGAAAGGCAAGCAGGTCAGCTTCCTATTGCGGAGCCTTGGAACCGGTGCAGGCGCGGTCGACTTCATGCTCAATTACCGGCCAGGCGGGTCGTTCCTGGTCGAGGAGTCCGGTAGGGCGACGAGCGAAATCTCGGCCACCGAGCGCATTGGGAAGGCATCCGCGGCGCAACGCGAGCGTGATCCACTTGATGTGCTCCTGGAACGTCAGCAGAGGGCGAAGCTTCCAGCGCTCCACGGCGCCCGTCCTCCGTTTCCGGATGCCAAGGGCGACCGCGTGACGGCGGGCGTGTCGGAAGTGGTGGACCAAGGACGGACGGTTCTCGTTCTTTTCTCGATAGTGAATCCGCAGGAACGCGCGGTGGAGATCCTGGCGCCGCAGGTGCAACTCGCCGGCAAGGTGAATCGCGGATGGCCGATCCGGCGGAGCCGTTGGGGTACCAGCGAGCAGCTAGTAGTGAACGACTACCGCCTGAGCCGCCGCCGGTTGGGCGCGGGCGAGCGAGCGGATGGCGTAGTCGTATTCGAGCGGCCGAACTTCAAGCAGTCCAACGAGACCTTGTTCCTGCAAGTGGCCGAGAGCGGCGCGATCGACCGGCCCGCGCTGGCACCGATCGGGTTTGGCGTCAATGCCGTCAGAAAGGAGGCCAGCGATGGCGAATGAAGACGACGTGAACCGGCCGGGGCAAGAGCCTTCGGCTCAACCTCCGCGACCGCCGTTCCCTCCGGGCGGGTTGGAAGAGGAGGAATTGATCGAAGAAGAGGTCGCGCCAAAGCCAGGAAGGCTCGAGCGCTTGGCGGCGCGGTTTCGAAAACCAGCCGACACATCGCGAGAAGCCAAGGCGACCGAGCGAACCCGCGCGCTGGTTATTCTCGGCGTCACGAGCATCGCCTGCCTGTTCCTCTTCTTCGGCCTGTTCACCACGGACAGCAGTTCCAGCAGTCGCGAGCGGCGCACCAAACCAAACCTCGGACGCCCGGAGCAATCTGCCGTTGCCCCGGAGAACGCGAACCGCTCCCCCGTTCCCCAGTTGAGCGTGAATCAGCAGCCGAACGAGGAGCCGAGCGAGCTCTCCGAGAAGGACCTGCTCGCGACCATGCGCAACCGGGGAACGCCGGCGCCGAATGATGCGACGCCGACGCCATCACCCAAACCAAAGACGCTCGCTTCGGTGCGCTTCGATGATCCGGCTCTCGCGGAGGCGTACCGGCGGCAGGGACTCACGCCTCCGTCACCGCTTACAGAGATCGCTGCTTGGGATACGTCAAAGCTGGCCCCTACGCCGCCAGCAATCGCTCCAATGAATCCCAACGAGGCGTTGCGCAAATCGTCAATCGTGTTCGTCCGTTCCAGCATCGGCCAAACAAACGCAGCCAGCGCGACTGTACCTGCGCTCGAACAGAGAGTGGCGGCAATGCTTCCGCAAGGGACGGCGCTTGTGGCGCGGCTGCAGCATGCAGTGAGCTCAGCGGCCAAGGTTCCTGTGATTGCGGTGATCGAATACAACTATGAGCGCGACGGCGCCTTAGTGGTGCCAGCCGGAACGAAAGCCTACGGCGAGTTGTCGCAGGCGACTCCGCAGGGCTGGGTGAGTCTCCAGTTCCACACCCTCGAACTCCCGGGAGGCGAGCGCGAGAAAATCAACGGGTCGGCGGTGAGCATGGAGCGGACCGCGCTTCGGGGCGACGTGAACGGAAGGAATAGCGGGAAGAAGTTCCTGACGCGCGCACTGACGGGAGTGGGGACGATTGCCGCCTATGCCGTGGGCGGTCGAGGTCTGGGGTCGAACGGGCTCGACAGTTCCATCCTGCTTCGTGAGCGCCTCGCTTCGAATGTCGCGTTGGGGGGCGAGCAGGAACTCGCTCGGCTCGCCTATCAACAGAACATCGTGGTGACGGTGCCGGCAAACACCAGGTTCTATCTGGTGCTCAATGCCGACGCTGCCGGACAGCGCCCGGTTGGCCCGCCAATCCAGGGCACGGGGCAGGTGCTTTCGGCGCAGGAACTTCGCGAGATGATCCAACTCCGCGATGAACTACGGGAAATGAACCGGCTGGCGACGCGGAACCTGCAAGCAGGATCGACCGCGACGCCGGCGCTGCCCCAGGAGGAGAAATAGAATCTGCGGAGGGCGAGTCCAGACCAAGGCCATTGGGGAGGCAGAGCCCGCTTCCGATCGCGTGCTGATTCGGATATTCTGATGATGCGCGGCCGGAGTGGGCTCATGCCGATTTCCTCTGGACCTGGACAACTCGCCCCCAATATCGGCCACTGGGTGGGCCAGAGGATTGGAGCGGGCGCCGCGCGGCTCACCGGGGAGGCCGACTATCTCTTTGAGCGGACGCGTTCATCCTCTTCACCCGAACGATTCGCGTGGCTGCAGCGATGCCTGATCGCGCTCATCCTCGTTGGCGGCGAATACCTGCTGCTTCGACCGTTTTCGAGCCGGTTGGACGACCTGTTGTCGCTGACCGTTTCCTGGCTGGTGATCTTCCTGCTCCCGAGGCCGACTCCGCGGTTGTTGCGGCTGGCCGCCCGCTTTGCCGCTGTCGGCGCAACGTTGATGAACATACGCACCGGCATGCACATGTTGGAAGCGGCGTTCCCTAGTCTGGCCGGTTGGGCGGTGGCGTTCGCCGTAGTGTGGGTCGGACTGATGGTGGTCGGGATCGTCTGGACCCTGCGGGCGCTACGGCCACCGCGCCGGCCAGCCCACGCGGCCTTCAGTGCGGCGGAGCCCGTAGTTGGCGCGAGAGATATGGAAACCGCGATCCCCGAGGTAAACTTCTCCGCGGTCGGCGGGTTTGATCGCGTGAAGGAAGAGATCCGGCTCATCGCCGAAAACCGATTCCGGCGAAGCACGAACGGCATTGTCCGGAACGGAATCCTCCTGTACGGACCACAGGGCACCGGCAAGAACCTGATCGCGGAGGCAACGGCCGGCGAGTACCGCGTGAACTTCCACCATGTGCGGTGCCCGGAACTGGTGGGCGTCCACATCGGCTCGACCGGCGCAGAGATTCGGCGGCTGTTCGAGTGGGCGTTTCAACACCGGCCGATCGTGCTTTTCCTGGATGAACTGGACTCTGTCGGCAGCCGCAAGCAGGCACAGGGCGTAGGGACCGACGCGGGCGGCGCCGGGCGTGAGTACAACACGGTCACCACGCAGTTGATGCAGTCGATTGATCGGAGCCGGCGCTGGGAGGGCTTCCTGCTGATCGCGGCGTCGAACTTCCTGGATGGCCTGGAACCTACACTGATTCGCGAGGGTAGATTTGATTCCAAGCTGCGACTGGACCTTCCGGATGAGAGCGGACGCGGGGAGATTCTCAAGGCCCTGCTCGGTCAGGCGCGGTGGCAGGCTTTTGATGTGGCGGAGGTTGCCCGGAGGACGCCTGGCTGGAGCCCGGCCCGGTTGAAGAGCTTGGTGGATCGGGCGGTCCTCAGAGCTGGAAATGGGTTGGTCGAGCAGTGGCATCTGGTCGAGGCGTTGGAGGCGTCGGGAGGTTGGGACCGGCCGTTGCTGGAAAAGGTCGAGTGGCATGATGTTGTGCTCCCACAGGCGGTGGTCGACGACTTGAAGACGCTGCTCAGGCTGCTCGAGCCTGGGGAAGCGGAGCGGCTATCGCTACCCGCGCCGACCGGGCTGATACTGATGGGCGCGCCCGGAACGGGAAAGACGCTGACGGCGCGACTCATCGCGTCGCAGAGCGGGCGGAGTATCTACTCAGTGACTCCAGCCGACATCCTGCATGGCGCCGTGGGCGGGTCCGTGAGGCGATTGGCCGAGGTGTTCGCACGGGCAAAGGAGCACGCTCCCTCGATTCTGTTGTTCGATGAGATGGATGCGCTCTTCCCGAATGTGCAGGGGCCAGTTGGCCACCACGACTTACAACTTGTGGAGCAGGCCCTGATTGAAATTAGTGCATTGAGGGCAGAGCACAACGTGTTCCTCGTCGGAACGACGAACTACGTGGAGCGCATTGATCCGCGCATTCTTCGCGGCGGGCGGTTCAGCGAGAAGGTCGAGATCGGTCTCCCCGATGATGCTGCGTACCGATTGCTGCTGATGCGATATTTGGGCGCAACTCGGTTGGCTGATGGACCGATGTTAGACGGAGTGATCGAAAAGTTCCGCGGCCTATCGCCGGCAGATCTCCAGGCAGGCGTCACCGCTGCAAGACGCGCCGCGATGCGGCGCATGAGAGAAGGAGCAAGCGAGCTTCCTCCTGTGACGCTTGCTGACCTCGATGAAGGACTTAGGCGGATTAGGTGAGGGTCGTAGGGTGAGCCATTCCATCGCTTACCCTACTCTCGTCCTGCTCCTGTCCGCAGAAGGGCGCGTTGCGTCCGGCCGGTCGCCGACCGAGGCACACCGACAGATAGCCGACAAGGATCGGGCGAAGCGGCCGAGTGGTCGGCAACTTCCTAGAACGGGATTTTCGTGCCGCGTGCGGGTCGAAGCTTTGTACGAGTTGCGCGTCATCCAGGAGGAGGTTTGGTGGGAAGCTCGGCAGGAATCCCTGATCAGGGAACTGTCCGCTTGGGTTCAGAGAAGGAACGCGCTGACGTGCCCCGTCGCCGACAGCTGCGGTCGATCCCGGCAGCCGCCTGTTCGGGTTTCGATCAGCGCACAGGCACAAGTTCAATAGTCGCTATCTGCTGGGTAAAGCTCCCGAGCTGCTGTGTTACCCACGTTTGCTCCCGGAACCGGAACCTGCCTTCGTAGCAAGCATGCAGGACTGCCACCATTGTGGCGATTTCCGCCTGCGCCGAATTCGGGTTTGCGTTCAGTACCAGTTCCGTCAAAGTCTCGCCGAATGAAATGCCATCCTCCTTCCCGGCTTCCATCAAGGCTCCTCTGATCCTCTTTCTCAGCGCACCCTCCTCTACTTCCAGCCGGATCTTGAACCAATAGAGCGCGACGGCGCCGCGGTCCATCTTGGCGAAGGTGCTTTGCAGCGAACCATCACTCAGCATCTGCGCGGTCCGTGTCTCAAAGGCTTGACCGGGGTTAATGCCCCACGAGCGTATGGTGCCGTAGAAAAAATGGTGCTCAATCGGATCGTGCACCTGCGCTGCGAGCAGCGCGAAGGCGGCGTGATTGGCCGGAACGTCCATCTCCTTCGGAAACAGCCAAAGTATGGCGGGGTAGCCTTCGGCCTTGAGCTTCAAATGGTAAAGCTCATGGGCAATGACATCGAGCGTCCTGCCGTGGTCGCGCTGAACAAACACCGTCGGCGCGCCGTTTGGCGATACCTTCGACTTTCCCGACATTCCTGCTGGATCGTCAAGCCATTCTTCGCGCACCGGACCGCTGAAGGACTTTTCGACGCCTTCGAGGAGCAAGGCCGCAGGACCTGTCAGGGTGACTCCGAAGAGCGATTTTTCAGCTGCGGACATCTTCTGCGCAACGGCGCTCCTCGGCCACGAAGTGAACAGCGCGGCGGCGGCCATCGCCAGCGCCATGCCGGCCACGATTGAGACAATTCGCGTCATGCCTGTAACTCCAGCCTATCGAATCCTACTCTTGCACAAAAGCTTTTCTGCAAGTGCCTATGGCAACTGTGCTTGTCTTGCGGAACGGCGTAGTGTCGCGAGAGAGCGCTCAGTCGAGTGGGCGGCAGTCCTCAGTTTGGTCTGCTTGCCGATGTGTTCGACGCGGACCGGAAACCGAAGTAGGTGTGCCGGAACGCTTGTTCGAGCGTGTCGTTTAGGAGTTGAACGCATCCAGCGGACACAACTCCCGCATCGTCGGCAACCCTTCCAGAACTAAACATTCAGGGTTTGGGCTCAATTCCGATGCGGTCGTTGACGGCGGATGAGATCCGCTGGGTGCAACCGAGGTAACGCTCCGTGGTCTGCACCGAGACATGACCCAGCAGAAACTGAATCTGCTCCAATTCGCCGCCAGCGGCACGACAGAGGCGAGCGCAACTCCGCCGGAGGTCGTGCGGCGCGAGTTTCCTCACACCAATTTTCGCAGCGAACTCCTTGACGACGTGCCAGACCAGCTTTTCCGTAACAGCCTCGCTCCAGACTCTGCCCGCGCTGCTAACGCGGCGGAAAAGGCGGCCACCGGTGATTCCACCGGCCTTCATCCAGTCTTCGAGGAGACCTCGCACCCAGTCAGGAACAGGGACGGTCCGAACGTGACCACCCTTCCCTCGCAGGTCCACGATTGCCCATTGGCCCTCACGCTGCTGAAGGTGGTCCACGGTCAGTGCGGCGAGTTCATGTCGCCGAAGTCCGCAAGCCAGAAGAACTGCAAGTAAGGCTCGATCTCGTTTGCCCTTGAGCCGATTCTGATCCGGAGCCTGCCAAAGAGTTTGGCTTTGGTCGGCCGTTAGCCAGTTCCCAATCCTCACTCCGAGCTTTTTAACGCCCTTGACCCGACGAATTCCGGCGGCCAGGTCGGCGCTTAGTAGCCCGCAGTCCGCAGCTTCTTATGCGAGACGCCGCACTGCTCCGAGTCGAAGATTGATTGTGCCTGGGGCAAGCTTGCGAGACTCCAAATGCATCCGGTATCGGACGACCACCGTCTTGTTGAACGACAGCCGCGGCTCCGAGCAATACCAGTCCACGAACTCGTCGATCGCATGCCGGTAACCACGCTGGGCGTCAGGAGAAGAGAGGCTATTGAGGACGGCGGACTTTGCGACATCGAGGTCCGGCAGCCGGAGGATCGTCTTGGGAGTACGAAGTTTCCGCTTGCTTTGAATCTTCTGCTTCATGACCAGTCGCCTCCAATCGCCACTGGCCTTTGATCGACATGTACTTGGCTCGGTCCGTATAGCCCGTCAACCGCCTAGTTTTCAATACAACGGACCAGATGAGGCCTTCGCGGTGCACCCGACCGCACAGTAATGAGGGATCAGAAAACATTCCTCGGGAGGCAAGTCCTGGGCTTCTCCACTCTGCAACCGCCGGGAGGACTCGATGCACTCGTTGCAGTGGACCTCTTGCGGGTGACATGCTCCCGATTCTATGATTCTTAGGTGGAAGGGAGAAGTCATGAGCAACTCCGCAGTGTCGGCTGACAGGCGAATGGAGCCGAAGCTCCTCGGCCCCGATTGCGGGATGCTCATTCAAAAAGTTGGACGGACAAGGAAAGCGCAATGAACTACGAATCGGTGATCCGCGATTTCGCACAACGGACACGAACGAACTTGCGTACCATTGAGGACCTGCAAGCCAGAGGAGGTGAGGCATACGAGGTAACGCAGCTCGTGAATTCAATGCTTGGGCTCCTCGTCTTCCCCAGAGAACGGTTCATCGATCAGATTCCCCAGACCTCATTAGACGATCTGGAGGCGGCCGGTTGGCCTGTACCGAAGGTCGTCGGGGAATTTCCACAGGCCAGGGACCTCCGCGAACTGATCCGTTATCTCCGGAATGCTATCGCTCACTTCAATATCGAATTTATTGGCGAAAAGATTCAATTTGTCAGGGTGTGGAATACGTCGCATAACAGGAAAACGTGGCAGGCAGAGGTTGGCTTGGTAGAACTTCGCGCTATCGCAGAACGCTTCACAGATCTCTTGCTTGCGAATGACCGTCCACTAAGCTGATCAAACCGGCACTGCCTTCGCCGACCTCGCTCGCTGTCATTCGCTCGCGGAGATTCCGAGCGGATCGTCGCTCCTCGTACAAAGCCTCGGATCCACCCCACCGCGCCCGTGAATCCGAGCTCGCTCCCAAGATACGGCGCTATGGGAAAAGTCCGGCGGCACCTTTGGCGTGTCAAGCCAGATCCTTTCAAGGCAATCCGACGGATGCCCTGGCTCTCCTGGGTCCAATCTAATGGCGAAGCGCCGTCCGTTCTGATGGCACATGCACTCCCAGGTTCGTTAACTCGACTGGCTTGGGTGCCCAGCCCTTTCGCTGTACCCTCGCCTCAGGCTCGGTCGATCACCGCTGCCTGAGTAAGAACCAGGAGGTTAACCCAATATGCAGCAAATGTCAGAAACGAAGCGACGGGCGGTAGTTCTTCTCGCCGCCCTTCTCATGCTAACGGTCAGCGCGAACGTTGTCCTGATCGCCCAGAACCTCGGGGCCGCGCCCCAGGTGAACGTGGCGGTGCAGGGACAGACGGGCGCGCAGCCGGAAGGCGCTTTCCTCAACCTTGTCAACTGGATCGGTAACGTCATCGCACCCGTCGGCGCGGCGCTCGCCATCGCTGGCGGGCTGGTGTCGTATATGTCCGGACGCGGATCGATGCGCTACGTCGTGACGGCACTGGGCTGTCTCGCCGTATCGGGCGTCACTCGACTGCTCGAGTTCTGGATCGCGCAGGGCGGCGGAGGCGTTTCGTA
>JBGSME010000347.1:0-3550 GCA_041740335.1 Bryobacteraceae bacterium
GGATTTTCGCGGGTATGTAATTCTTCTACAGCAGGCGTGTGTTCGGCCGCCGCTTCTGCTTGCTGACGGAGGGTCTGTTGCCTCTGCAATTGCCGCAAGGAGCGGTCGTATTCGCGGGCGTAGCGGCCTTGTTGGCGGTGGAGGTGAGCGAGGCATTTCGAGTTGTCGGTGAGTTCGCGGTAGGCGATGGCGTGGATGACGTCCGGGGCGGGGTCCTCGAAGTCGGCGGCGGCTTTGGCGCGTTGGCGCGCGATTTCGCATTCCATGAGCGCGGATTCGGTGCTCCAGGATCGGCGGATGCGCCATTTGGCGGCGACCATTTCTTCGAGAATGAGAAACTCGGCATCGTCGGCGGGTTGGTGGATGTCGAGCAAGGAGTCCGCGAGGCGGCGGAGGAGTTGCTCGTCTTCGCCGGGAGCGAGGATATTGGATCCGGGGAGCGCGGAGCGCCTTTTGTTACGTTTTGACATTATTGCCTCCGTGATTAATTTACGGAGGCGGGCGGGGGCGCCGGCAAACCCGATTTGGAGAAGTGGTTGGTGGGGATGGGGTTATGATTTTTTTCGTTCTGTGATGGGTTGTCCCTCGGGAGGCGAATCGGATTTCCGGCGCCTGACTTTGAGGACTTACGCTTCGATGGTCCAGGAAATATGGGGGACAGTCCCGCGCGGGGCGGGCTATTTGGTTGCTGATTGGCCATACGCGGCCGCGTCGGACAGTCCCCGTGTTTCCTCCAGTACTACTGAGACGGGGGGCTAGGTGAACGACCGCCAACTCCGCCTCGGCGGCAATCCCCACAGGGAGTTTGTGTTGCCTTTTTTGTAAATGGAGTGAGCGTTTAGCCGAAGAGTAGTTTGGAGCTGAGCGCTTGAGGAAAGCACAGAAGAACTATTCCCCGGAAGAGAAGATGGCCCTACTCCGCCGCCATTGGGTGGAGAAGGTGCCGGTGTCGACGTTGTGCGACGAAGCGAAGATCCAGCCGACGGTGTTTTACCGTTGGCAAGAGAAAGTATTGAAGAGCGCCGAGACGGTATTTCAGCGCGGCGGCGTCACCAGCCAGCAGACCCAGCAAGCCACACAGCAAGCGAAGGTGGAGCGGCTCGAGCAAAAGATGCGGCAGAAGGACGAGGTTATCGCCGAGCTGATGGCCGAGCACGTCGCCCTAAAAAAAGCCAATGGGGAACTCTAACCGGGATCTGGGTCGAGCCCGACCGGCGCGACCAGATCGTGGACTACGTCCGGGATTGGTCTGAAAAGACCGAACTACCGATCGGACGGTTCATTACGTGGCTGGGCATTACCGAGAGCAAGTATCACACCTGGCAGCATCGCTACGGTAAGGCCAACGAGCACAACGGGCGAGTTCCCCGTGATTTCTGGCTGGAAGAGTGGGAGAAGGCGGCGATCGTCGATTTCCACCTCCGGCACCCGGACAACGGCTATCGCCGCTTGACGTACATGATGATGGACGCCAGCGTGGTGGCCGTGGCGCCGTCTACGGTCTGGCGGGTGCTGCACAAGGCCGGGCAACTACACCGGCGTTCGTATCAGGAGTCGTCCAAAGGCAAGGGGTTCGACCAACCGCTGGCCGTGCATGAGCACTGGCACATCGACATTTCCTACGTCAACATCAACGGCACCTTCTACTATCTCTGCAGCGTGCTGGACGGCTGCTCGCGCTTCCTGCTGCATTGGGCACTGCGCGAATCGATGACGGAGGCCGAAGTGGAGATCGTACTACAGCGCACGCGCGAGTTGTACCCCGAGGCGCGGCCGCGGATTATCTCCGACAATGGCCCGCAGTTTGTAGCACGGGATTTCAAGGAGTTCATTCGCGTGGCGGGTATGACCCATGTGCGCACCTCGCCCTACCATCCACAGTCGAACGGCAAAATTGAGCGATGGCATAAATCGCTGAAAACAGAGTGCATTCGGCCAGGGACGCCGTTGTCGCTGGCGGATGCCCGACGGTTGGTAGGCCGTTGGGTCGACGATTACAACGGCGTCCGCCTGCACAGCGCCATCGGGTATGTGACGCCTGCTGCGCGGCTGGCCGGTCAGCATGAGCAAATTCAGCAGCAGCGCGATGCTCGCTTGGAAGCCGCGCGGCAGGCGCGCCAGCAGAAGCGCCAGCACGAGCGCCGCGAAGAACGCCACGCAAAAACTCTTGACCTGCCGGCGATCCCGGCCGATACTTTGATTGCCGGCCAAAACGGAAGCGGGCACTGCTGGGAAGCAACCATCGCCGAGGGATAGGCCGGTGAACTCATCGTGGACGATGAACTACACGGGCGGTGTGAGGTCTACACCGCCCAGCAAACCAACATCGGACCGATAGATTCCTATGCCTTAAAAATCCCCGCCCGCAGGGCGGAATCTTAACTCTTCGAAAACGCCTCGGCTCCACTTACCGGGCGGCCAACACAATACGACATGCAGAACGCGGGCCAATATTCGGGCATACCGGCATTTGTCACAAGGCCGCCGTGAAAGACATCGAAGACGCCATGGCCAACAAGGGCGGCGGCGACCACCCACAGATTGCGCTTGAATCCTACGACGGCAGCTACCACAAACGCGGCCATCACGCTCAATTCGATGAGCAGAGCCTGGGTTGTTCCCCCCATGACTGCAAACAGGACGTAGTACGAAGCAACTACGATCACCACGGTTGTGTAGAAGGCGCGATCGCGGTCCAATCCTACTGACCTTGCAAACACAGCCACAACTAGCGAGAGCACGCTTCCGATTCCGTATCCCATACAAGTCCTTTCGTTTTTTCTATCCGGCCTTCAGCCAAGCCGCGTATTGGCCCGCGCCCGGTAGAACCGGCCTTTGAGGGTACAATACGCGGCACGACACCCGCCACTTACGACCGCTTGCAGTTGCATGCAGGCCCGCACTGGCAGGCTTCGCCGCACGCGCAGCCGGTCTTCGCGGGTTCCGCTTTGGGGCTCTGGCATCCACATTGGCAAGCTGCGCCAGGGCAGGCTTTGCAGGAACATTGGGTTGAGTTAGACATGGTTTGTTTTCCTTTCGATCTGTTGACTTCCTGTCAACGGAATGAGTTTCTCATGGAAGCCTGGGCCGGGTCTTGAACGGAGCGGCTATTGGCCATGGATGAATCGGCTATTCTATCCGGCCAGCCGGGCTCAGTTGGGTTACTGCGCCGACACGCTGAACGGAGAGGGGATTTCGGCAAAGGCGCCGCGCATCAGAACCGATGGAGCCATGCCAACCATTTGATAGAACGTACGCGTGAGGTGCGCCGCATCGGCGAAGTCGGCAGCGTGCGCCGCGTCCGCAATCGTACGCTCGGAGCCGATGGCGAGCATGGCCCGGGTCAACTTTCGCCACAGCATATAACGGCTAAAGGGAAGCCCCACCTGCTCCTTGAACAGATGTGCGAAACGGCTGGGGGAGAGAAAAACCATCCCCGCCGCGGTCTCCAATGAGACGCGCAGGTCGTCGGACGCCTGAATTCTGCCCAGCACCTTTGTGATTCGCTGGTCCAGGCTGCGCATCGGCGGTGGTCCCGGACTCAAGGCAT
>JBGSME010000348.1:0-3437 GCA_041740335.1 Bryobacteraceae bacterium
GGCGGAGATCATCGAGGACAAGCCCGAAATCGCGTTCCACAAAGTGCGGGAGCAGGAACTCGTCATGCAGCCGCGTGCCCCATCGGGTGGGCGGCCGGCGGTAAGGCTCGCGCCAAAACCAGGCTACCAGGGCCCGCAGCAGCAATTGCTGCGTAAGGCTCATGCGGGCATGGGGCGGCATCTCGAAGGCGCGCATCTCAAGCAGTCCGAGCCGCCCGGTGGCTGAATCCGGGGAGTAGAGTTTGTCGATACAGAACTCCGCGCGATGAGTGTTGCCGGTAACATCCACGAGTAAGTTACGGAACAGCCGGTCCACCAGCCATGGTTTCGGCCGGCGATTCGGCTCCGGCACGAGTCCGCAGGCGATCTCGAGTTCGTAGATAGCGTCGGGACGCGTCTCATCCACGCGCGGGGCCTGACTGGTTGGCCCGATGAACATACCCGAGAAAAGATACGAGAGCGACGGATGATTCACCCAGTAACAAGTGAGAGATCGTAGCAGGTCCGGACGGCGTAGAAAAGGACTGTCGGCGGGCGTAGGTCCGCCCAGCACCATATGGTTGCCGCCTCCCGTGCCGGTATGCCGTCCGTCCAGCATGAACTTCTCGGTGCCCAGCCGGCATTGCCGGGCTTCCTCGTAGAGCGTGGTTGTGGTGTGGACCAGTTCCGGCCAACTGGACGCCGGGTGGATGTTCACTTCGATCACGCCCGGGTCCGGAGTCACTTTCACTTGCTTCAGCCGTGCGTCAAAGGGCGGCGTGTAGCCTTCAACGAGCACCGGTGTTCCGAGCTTTGCCGCGGTGTCCTCAACCGCCATCACCAACTCGACGTAATCACTGGCGGAGGTGGTGGGCGGCATGAACACGTGGAGCCGGCCGTGGCGGCACTCGACGGCAAACGCGGTGCGCACCACGGACGGATCGGTGCTGGCCTTCTGTTCATGCACATCCTGGCGTGCCTGGCCGCTGTCTGGAGCCGCGCTCTCCACGCTGCGCTGCGGCGGATCCGGTAGAAAGCCTTCGAGCACCATCGGATCTACTTCGAATATCCGCTGGCTGCGTTCGGCCGGCTCGTGCGGAAGACTCTGTAGCGGCAGCCGCAAGCCCACTGGAGAATCGCCCGGCGCAAGGAATGCGTGCCTTGCGCGGAGCATCCATAGGCCGCTTTGCCAAGCGGGGCCGTCTTTGGTGGCCGCGCGCCGGATGGGCAGCGCGAAACCGGAGGGTTGATCGAGACCACGTTCGAAAACGCGCCGCATCCGGTCGCGCTCTTCGGGGTCCTTCAAACGGTTGTCCCCTGGTTCGACGTTCGCCGGAAGCTGCCGTTCCTTGAGAAGGTACTCGAACGGATCCTCGTAGGCGGCGATCACAAAATCGCGCGAGAGAGCCAGGCGGTCAGCCAGAGCTTCCGCGAAGTTGCGGGCCTCATCGACGCCGTAGCCGTAATCCTGTTCCGGATTGGCGATCCACGCGTCGTCGCGCCACAGCGCCGCGCCATCCACGCGCCAATAGCAGGTGAAGGCCCACCGCGGCAGTGATTCGCCGGGATACCATTTGCCTTGCCCGAAGTGCAGTAGCCCGCCGGGGGCGAAGCGTTCCCGGAGCCGCCGTATCAACTGTCCGGCGCGGCGCTCCTTCTCAGGCCCCAGGGCGCTCGTGTTCCACTCTTCGCCGTCCATGTCGTCGATCGAAACGAACGTCGGCTCTCCGCCCATCGTCAGGCGCACATCGCCGTTCAAAAGCTCAGCGTCGATGCGCTCACCGAGGGTTTCGATACGAGCCCACTGCTCGTCGCTGTAGGGCTTGGTGACGCGCGGATCCTCATGGATCCGGGTGACGCGCATCTCGTGCAGAAACTCCACCTGACAGGGGCTGACAAGCCCTTCAACCGGCGCTGCTGACGACGGCTCTGAAGTGGCCGCGAGCGGAATGTGCCCTTCGCCGGCGAAGAGACCGGAGGTTGGGTCCAGGCCCACCCATCCCGCGCCAGGCAGATACACTTCGGCCCACGCGTGCAGGTCAGTAAAATCCTTGTCCGTGCCGGCCGGTCCCTCGAGCGGTTTCACATCGGCTTGGAGTTGGATCAGGTAGCCGGAGACGAAGCGCGCCGCAAGCCCGATGTTCCGCAGAATTTGAACCAGCAGCCAGGACGTATCGCGGCAAGACCCGGTGCGCGTGGTGAGCGTTTCCTCGGGCGTCTGGACGCCGGGCTCCATACGAATGACATATCCGATTTCGCCTTGAAGGCGGGTGTTCAGCGCCACCAGAAAGTCCGTCGTCTGCCGCCCGCTGAGGTCGATCGATTTCACCCACTCAGCCAGTTGCGGCGTGAGCGGCAGCGTTTCGAGAAACGGGCGCAGCTCGCGCGCCAGCACGTCGTCATAGCGGAACGGGAAGCGCTCGGCGTAGGGCTCGAGAAAGAAGTCGAACGGGTTGATCACCGTCATATCGGCCACCAGATCCACTTCCACGGCGAGCGAACGCGTCGGTTCCGGGAACACGTAACGGGCGATGTAGTTGCTCTGCGGGTCCTGCTGCCAGTTGACGAAATGCCCGGCGGGTTCGACGCGGAGCGAATAGCTGACGATCTTCGTGCGGGTGTGCGGGGCCGGACGCAACCGGATAGACTGCGGCGACAGGGTTACCGGGCGGTCGTACTGATAGACGGTGCGATGGTGTAGCGCGACACGAATCGACAAGATTGAGATGCTCCCTTCAATAGCCCAAGGGCCGGAGACGAGCGGACGAGGCTGCTTCCTCCAAGGATAGGCGATAACGGGTGCAGTGCAAATTCGGCTATCAAAAAAGTACTTTACACGGCAAAGTAAACCTGCTATTCTGCACGCATGTTCCACCTCGCCATCATCATGGACGGGAACGGCCGTTGGGCCGTAAACCGCGGCTTACCCCGTCTTGCCGGCCATCGCCAAGGGGCCGAAGCGCTGCGCCGCACACTCTCGGCCGCCGCCGAACTTGGGGTAACCGATCTTACCGTCTACGCGTTCTCCGCCGACAACTGGAAGCGCCCGGCCGCCGAGGTCGACGGCCTGATGAGGCTATTGGTGGCGTTTATTCACCGCGAGACGGCGAATCTTTTGGCGCAGGGGATCCGATTCACCGCGATCGGCCGCCGTGACCGTCTTCCGCTCACCGTGCGCAAGGCGTTGCTGCAAGTTGAAACTGAAACATGTGGACAAGTTCGGCTGCATCTCCGCGTGGCGCTCGACTATTCCTCGAGGGACGCCATTCTCGCCGCGGCGTCCTCCGGCCCGCGGACTCGGGAAGATTTCGAACGCCTGATGCCGGCTCCGCCGGTTGACCTGCTCATCCGCACCGCCGGCGAACAGCGCCTGTCGGACTTTCTACTATGGGAAGCCGCCTATGCGGAGTTCTGGTTCACCCAACGGCTTTGGCCTGACTTCAGCCGCCAGGACCTCG
>JBGSME010000349.1:0-2220 GCA_041740335.1 Bryobacteraceae bacterium
ACACGGCTCGCGCGGATCTGAACCTTCCGGAGGCGGAAGGTCTGCGGTTCACCTCCCTTCGCTTTCGGCCCGGTGACGATGCCAGTTGCCTGAATTTGTATCAGCCGCAGAATCCCCGGATCCTCGGCGTGCCCGAAGAACTTGTCAATCAGGACCGGTTTGCCTTCGCGTCCGGGTCATGGCGCTTGCTGGGCGAGGCTACGGCCGATGGAGCGATTCCGGCCATCGCCGACGCAAACTCTTTGCAGTATGTGCTGCACAAGAGTGTGGGCGATGAGATGGTGCTGCCGGGCGGCGAGCGGCTGCGCTTTGTAGCGTCGTTGAGCGATAGCATCTTCCAAAGCGAGATCCTGATCGCGGAGCGCAACTTCATCCAGGCGTTTCCGAAGCAGCAGGGATTCCGCGTGTTTCTGATCGAAGCGCCCGAGGCCGGGCGTGACAAGATAGTGGCGGACATTGAAGGCGCGCTGGCCGATCATGGTCTCGACATCACTTCCACCGGCGAGCGGTTGGCGGCGTTTCATCGCGTGGAGAATACCTATCTGTCGACATTTCAAAGCCTCGGTGCGTTGGGCTTGCTGCTTGGCACGATTGGACTGGCGGCGATCCTGTTCCGCAATGTGTACGAGCGGCGGCGAGAGTTCGGGCTGCTATCCGCGGTGGGATACTCGCGGAGCGACCTCTCGAGGTTGGTACTTACCGAGAACGTGGCGCTCCTCCTGGTGAGCCTGGCGATCGGAACGGGGTCGGCGGTGCTCGCAATCGCGCCGGTGCTCGCCTCGCGAGGGGCGCATTTCTCGATCGCGTCGATGGGCCTGCTGTTAGTCGCGGTGTTCGCTACCGGATTGATCGCCACTTTTACGGCGGCGCGCCTGGCTTTGCGGCTGCCGCTTCTCGAGTCACTTCGGTCCGGCTGAGCCCGGTTTCAAACTAAAGCTTAGAATTGAAGATGTGATCCGCATTGCCGGTCTGCTTCTGGCGACATCCCTGTTTGCGCAGAACATACTTCCGCTTCGCGATGTCCGGCCCGGGATGCGCGGGGTGGGCCGAACCGTCTTCTCCGGAGACCGTATCGAAGAGTTTCAAGTGGAGATCCTCGGCGTGCTTGAGAACGCCGGGCCGAAGCAATCGATCATTCTTGGAAGGCTTTCCGGCGGTCCGCTGGCGCAGTCCGGCGTGCTGCAAGGCATGAGCGGAAGCCCCGTTTACGTGGATGGCAAACTGGTGGGCGCGGTAGCGCTGGCATTCGCGTTTTCCAAAGAACCGATCGCTGGAATCCGGCCAATTGAAGAGATGCTGCGGAGCGATCCGCCGCGGCGGGCCGAGGGGCGGAGCCTGGAAGAGCTGGCCAGGAATCGGCCGGAGTTCGTCACTGGCGGCACGCACATGGTTGAGATTGCCACGCCGCTTTCGCTCGGCGGTTTCACGCGGGGCACGGTGCGGGAGTTCACGCCACAGCTTCGAGCGCTGGGCCTGGAGCCGATGCAAGGCGCGGCCGGCGGTGGATCCGTGAACGGCCGGGGCAATGCGGCGGTGCTGAAGCCGGGATCGATGATCAGCGTGCAACTGGTGAACGGCGATCTCGCCGTGGGCGCCGATGGAACGGTCACCCATATTGACGGCGACCGCATCTACGCGTTCGGCCATCGCTTTCTCGCGATAGGCCCCACCGAGATGCCGTTTGCCCGCGCGGATGTGTTGGCGCTTCTGCCGAACCTCAGCACGTCGTTCAAGATCTCGGCGGCAAGGGAATGGATGGGCACGATCACGGCGGATCACAATACCGCGATCGCCGGACGCGTTGGAAAGCGCGCGGCGATGGTTCCGGTATCGATCAATGTAAAGGGCCGCGGCAATTACAAGATTGAGGTCGTGCAGGACCGCTTACTCACGCCGTTTCTTTTGCAGATGGCGACTTACTCGTCGATCGACGCCACCGAGCGGACCACCGGTTCCTCGACCGTGGACGTGAAAGGACGGATCCAATTTGCATCGGGACCGCCGGTCAGCGTGGACAATACCTATGCGGCCGAGACGAACGTGGCGCTGCTGGCATCGCTGGCTGCGTCGATACCTCTGAGTTACGCGATGCAGAGCGGGTTTGCGGAGTTCCGTCCCAGGAGCATCGATCTGGACATCGATGTTCGCGATGACCGGCACTTGTTGCAAGTGGAGCAACTGTGGACGTCGCGCAATCGGGTGAGGCCAGGAGAGAGCTTT
>JBGSME010000350.1:0-6083 GCA_041740335.1 Bryobacteraceae bacterium
GCGCGGCGACATACAGCCGCCCGCCTCTGCCGCCAACCCAATCGACGCCTTCGTCCGCGCCCGCCTCGCGAAGGAATCGCTGCAACCGGCGCCGCCCGCCGATCGCGTAACCTTGGTCCGCCGCGTTTGGTTCGACGTGACCGGGCTTCCACCTTCGCCCGAACAGATCCGGGCTTTCGTCAACGATCGCTCTCCGCAAGCCTACGAAAAACTGGTCGACCGGCTGCTTGCTTCCCACGCTTACGCCGAGCAGTGGGCCACCCACTGGCTGGACGTTGTCCGCTTCGCCGAGACCGACGGCTTCGAGTACGATACCCATCGCGCCGACGCTTGGCGCTATCGCGACTACGTCGTCGAGGCGTTTCATAAGGACAAGCCGTACAACCAGTTCGTGCGCGAGCAGCTCGCCGGTGACGAAATGGATCCGGCCAACGAAGAGCTCCGCGTCGCCTCCGGATTGCAGCGCATGGGCGCGCTACGGAAGAATGCCGGGAACCAGGAAGTCGCCTCCAGCCGCAACGAAGTCCTCACCGAGATGACCAACATGGTCGGCGCCGGATTTCTCGGCCTCACCATCGGCTGCGCCCGGTGTCACGATCATAAATTCGACCCCATCCGTCAGAAGGACTACTATCGCATCCAGGCGTTCTTCGCCCCCACACGCGACGCCGACGTGCCTCTTTATACCAGCGAGGAGAAACAAGCCTGGGATCTCCGCAAGAAAGAGCACGACGCAAAGATCAAGGATCTCCGCGCGAAAATGAAAGGCCTCGAGGGTGAGGCCAAAGGAAGAATGCTCGGCGAGATTCGCGCTCTCGAAGAACGCGCTCCCGAACCGCTGCCGGCCCTGTACTCGGTCTCTGACGACCATCAAATCGCTCCCGAAGTTCACGTTCTCGCCCGTGGCGACTATCGCAACAAGCGCGATCGCGTCGGCATGCGTCCACTCGGCGTCCTGCTTCCGGACGGAGCGGATGAATTGCCCGGGGACACCAAGGCGCCACGCCTCGAACTCGCCAAGTGGATCACCGCGGACGACAATCCGCTCACCCCGCGCGTGATGGTGAACCGCATGTGGCAGTACCATTTCGGACGGGGCATCGTTTCCACACCCAACGATTTCGGCCGCATGGGCGGGCGCCCCTCGAACCCCGAACTGCTCGACTGGCTGGCCAATGAATTCGTTCGCGCCGGCTGGCGGATGAAGCCGATCCACAAGCTGATCCTCACCAGCCAGACCTATCGCCAAGCCTCCAACTCGCCCATCGAAAAGCTTGCCTCGGAAAAGGATCCTGAAAACGCACTGTTGTGGAAACACTCCCGCCGCCGCCTCACCGCGGAGGAGATTCGCGATGCCATGCTCGGCGTGGCCGGCCGCTTGAACTCCAAGGCCGGCGGACCCAGTGTGATCACTCCCGTCGATCAGGAACTCGTCGACCTCCTCTATAAGCCCTCGCAGTGGGCCGTTACCGAGGATCGCACCGAGCATGACCGCCGCAGCATCTATCTGATGCACAAGCGCAACCTGCGCCTGCCGATGATGGAGGTCTTCGATGCTCCCGACTATCAGATCTCTTGCCCGAAGCGCGAATCTTCCACACACGCCCCCCAGGCCCTCGAACTGCTGAACGGCGCCTTCGCCAACGACATGGCGAAATCGCTCGCCGCCCGCCTCGATCGCGATGGCAAGTCCGCGGCTGACCAAATTGACCTCGCCTATTGGCTCGCGGCCGGCCGCCCGCCGACGGACAAGGAAAAGCAGGTGGCGCTCGAATTCCTACGTAAGCAGCCGCTCAGCGAATTCGCGCTGGCGATGCTGAACATCAATGCGTTTTTGTATCTGAACTGAACCCAGGAGTCACGATGAAAGAACACAGTCGGCCCACGCGCAACCGGCGCGAGTTCATGACGGATGCCTTTTGCGGCTTCGGGTCGCTGGCCCTCACGCAAATGATGTTCGAAGAGAAGCTGCGCGCCGCCGCCAGCGGTAATCCCCTCGCGCCAAAGGCCCCTCACTTTGCCCCCAAAGCCAAGTCGGTGATCTTCCTGTTCATGGCCGGCGGACCCTCGCATCTCGAGACCTTCGACCCCAAGCCCCTGCTCAATCAACTCCACGGCCAGCCGCGCCCCCAGGAGTTCGGCAAGGTGGACTATCAGTTCGTCAAGCCCGACGCGAAGATCCTCGGCACCAAACGCACGTTCAAAAAATACGGCAAAAGCGGCATCGAGGTCTCGGACCTGTTCCCGCATACCTCTACCGTTGTCGACGACCTCGCGGTGATTCGATCCTGCCATGGCGACATGGTGGTCCATTCCGCGGCCCAGTATCAGCTCTTCACCGGCCGCATCATTCCCGGATTCCCGTCGATGGGTTCCTGGGTGCTCTATGGCCTCGGCGCGGAGACGAATTCGCTGCCCTCCTACGTGGTGAGTCCGGACCCCGATGGAGCGCTCGAGGCCGGCCAGCCCATGTACACCCAAGGCTTTCTTCCCGCGGTTTACCAGCCGACCATGCTCCGGCCCGGCGGCAAGCCGATCCTCAATCTCGACCTCCCTCCCGGCGTCCGCTACGAGGATCGCCGCGAAACCGTGAATCTTATCAAGGATCTGAACGGCGCCAACATGGCCGGCCCCGATGACGAGTTCGCCGCGCGCATCAACGCCTACGATCTCGCGTTCAAGATGCAGACCGAAGCGCCCGAATTGTTCGATCTGTCGACCGAGCCCAACGACACCCTCGAGCTCTACGGCGTCGGCAAGGAGCCCACCAACGAGTACGGGCGCCGCTGCCTCCTCGCCCGGCGGATGGTCGAAAAAGGCGTGCGGTTCGTCGTCGTCGTCTCCGGCGGAGGACCCGGCAATATGCAGTGGGACGCCCACGACAACATCGAAGAAAACCACCTCCGCATGGCCGCGCAAACCGACCAGCCAGTGGCCGCGCTGGTGAAGGATCTGAAGCGCCGCGGCATGCTCGACGACACGCTGCTGCTGTGGGGCGGTGAGTTCGGCCGGTCACCGGAGGCGCAAGGCGGCGAAGGCCGCGACCATCACAACACCGGGTTCTCAATGTGGATGGCCGGCGGCGGGATCAAGGGCGGGCAAGTAGTGGGCGCAACCGACGCCATTGGACTGAAGGCGGTCGAGAATCCGGTGCATTTCCGGGACGTTCACACCACCATCCTCCATCAGCTTGGCTTGAATCAGGACGGGCTTAGCTTTATGCACCTTGGCCGGAAAGAGCGGCTCACCGAGGTCCAGGGCGAAGTGATCAAGCAGATCGTTTAGGTGCAAAGCCCGGCGCCGGAGCCTGTCGGCGCATTTCCGTTATAACAGCAATATTATTTCCTAAAGCTGAATAAGTGGACTTGAGCAGCGCAAATAGTCGTGATAGACTGAATTCCGGGAAATCGAAGGTAGCGTTTTAGAGAAGCTTGTCGGGAATAACGTTGCTTCGTGCGACCCGAATTCCAATCGTCGGAGGATGCCGCAATGACATCTTGGCCGTCCATCAGCCCCAGACGTGCCCATCTTCGGCTCGCCACACTCTTGCTTATCGTGCCGCTCTCGGCGACGGGCCAGCTTACTGAGCCCTGGCAGACCGATTGGGATGCGTTCGCCCGCGAGGTGGCGCCGCTGCTCCGAAATTCGGCAATCCCGGCTCCGGGCCAAGCTGCCTTCATGACGCTGCCAACCTATGCAGGGAAGGAGTTCGAGTGGACCGGGAATTTCTTCGACTTGCTCAGCAGCAGCTCTGCCTTGATCGCCATGAAGGAATTCTCGGTTCCTTTGGCCGCCAACCGGGTGGGAGCCCTGTTCACCGTGGTAGCCGTCGGGCGATCCGCGTCCGTCTTCCAGGGTCTGCGGCAAAATCAGTCAATCCGCTTCCGGGGCCGTTTGGATCAAACCGATAACATCGCAATCATCCGCCTTGGCGACGGAACGGTCACATTCAGCCCATGGACAGTTGACGTAGAACTGGTCGATAACTCGACTCCCGTGGCACCCAAGGCGACCATCGAGCTTTCTTCGCAAGGGCGGACAGCCGGCAACGGTGGAACACTGTCCGTCTCAGTGCCCCAAGGGCAGCGGGCAACCGTTGTCCTGGACGGCTCAAAGAGCACGGCGGGGACCGGTTCAATTACGCGCTACGAGTGGAGCGGCGGCGGAACGTCGATCGGGTCAAGTGCGCGTATCGAAACCACCTTTCCTATCGGAACCACCGAGATCGCTTTGCGGGTCACCAACAGCGGTGCCCAGACGGCCTCCGCCACCGCACGGATCGTGGTCACGGCTCAGGCGCCGCCCATGCCGGTACCCACTCTGCTCACGGAAAATCCGATCGTCCACGGAGCGACTTTCCTGCCGCTGATCAGCGCCAGGACATGGGTGAGCATACGCGGCACAAATCTTGCGACGGCAACGCGGACTTGGCGAGACAGCGATTTCAGGAACGGAGCACTGCCCGATTCCCTGGATGGGACCAGCGTCAAGATGGGAGGAGTGGCTGCCTACGTCTACTTCATCAGCCCGACACAACTGAACGTGCTGAGTCCGGATACCCTTCCCGCCGGCCCGGTCACCGTAGAAATAACTACACCGCAAGGACGAGTTAGCGGAACTGTGCAGTCCGCGCCGGCCGCTCCGGGACTGTTTACGGTGGATTCGAAGCGCTTGTACCCGGCGGCGACGCATCCCGATGGCACCCTGGTCGGCCCGCCAGGCCTGTTCGGACCCTCGGTCCAAACACGTCCCCTCGAGCCGGGATCCACCGGAACCTTCTACGGCTCGGGCTTCGGCGATACGACTCCTTCATTGCCCGCCGGCCTTGTCGTCACAAGCCCCGCGACTTTGTCACAACGCCCCGCCGTTTTCCTCGGCGGCAACAGCGTCGATGTAACCTATGCGGGCGTCGTCAGTTCGGGGCTTACGCAGTTCAATCTCTTGATGCCGCCAGTTCCACCGGGCGACCATTTCTTGGAAATCCAGAGCGGGGGCGGCAAAACACAGGGCAATATCTTCGTTTGCATGGGAGGAGGTCCCCCTTCCGAGCTTCGCCTTGGCCAGTCCTCGCTGACTTTTAGAACAACGGGACCGGCACCCGCGCCCCAGACGGTCGAGGTAACAACCACTGGTGGTAGTATCGCGTTTCTCGCCTCGGCGACGACGGCCAGCGGCGGTAACTGGTTGACCGTGGATCGCGAGGGGCTGGCTCCGCGCGCCGCGCAAATCTCCGTCAATGTGACCGGCCTTCGTCCTGGAACCTACCGCGGTACGGTTGCTTTCAACTCCTGCGCAGACTTATCAGGGCCCAAGTCCGTGGAGGTCCAGCTCGAGATACAGGAGTTAGTCAAGGCGAACTGAAAGCCCTAGGCGCTCGGCGCCGCCCGCGCGTTTACTGGCCTTCTCTGAACCGCGCATTTGAACGCAGCGGACCATCAGGTCGCGGAAGACAGGAACAGCCCACGTTTCCACTCCAATGGCCGCGTCGCGATCTGACGAGTGAGCTTCTGGCTGTCCGCATCGGCATAGCATCCATTGTGAGTCACTCGGTCGATTACCTTGGCCCAATCCGGTTTTCCCGCTGGCTGCGCTGGTGATGGATCACCGGAAGCGCAAGGCGGTCAAGGGCGGGCAAGTAGCGGGCGCAACCGGCGCCATTGGACTGAAGGCCGTCGGGAATCCGGCTCACCGAGGTCCAGGCGAAGTGATCAAGCAGATCGTATAATGCTCCTGGAGAGCGAGGCGCCCCCCCATAGCGCGCTCCCCGCGACAGGGTCAACACGATATGGCTCGTAAATCCCCCAGTGCAGCCCCAAAGCCGGTGGCTGCAAAGCCAGTGGCTGCAAAGCCGGCGCTCCTCACAGGCGGCAACCCTCAAATCGCGAAGGCCAACGGCGACGCCCCCGTGCAGGCCTACATCGCGGCCATGCCGGGCTGGAAAAGCGAAGTCGGGCGTCAGCTCGACACGCTCATCGAAAAAGCGGTCCCCCGAGTGCGCAAGGCCGTCAAATGGAACTCGCCGCTGTACGGGGTGGAAGGCCAGGGCTGGTTCCTCGGCTTCCATTGCTTCACGCGGTACGTCA
>JBGSME010000351.1:0-8139 GCA_041740335.1 Bryobacteraceae bacterium
CGCGGCGTGGGCGCTTTCGGAAACCGCCGGCCGCAGCGCGATGCCATTCGCGGCATGGCGTTCTTCTCCTTCAACAACTCCGCCTTCGACGCCAGGCCCTATTCCCTCACCGGGCAGACGGTGGAAAAGGCAGCCTACTCGCGGTACCGCTTTGGGTTCGCGGCCGGGGGCCAATTGCGGATCCCCAAAATTGTGGAAAGCGAGAAGACATTCTTCTTCGCCAACTACTCCGGCTCGCGCAGCCGCAATCCGTTCAACGCCGTCGCCACAGTACCTACCGAAGCCGAACGGGCCGGTGACTTCTCGCAATCGATCGCCCGCGGTCCGGTGAGCATTTTTGATCCCCTCACCCGTTCGCCTTTCCCGGGCAATGTGGTGCCCTCATCCCGGATCGACCCTGCCGCCGCCGGCCTGCTCTCGTTCATCCCGTTGCCCAATCAGCCCGGCCTCGTCCAGAACTATCAGTTCGTTGCGTCGATCCCACAAACCTCGGACAACTTCGGCCTTCGCCTCAATCACACGCTAACCTCGCGGGACCGGCTTTCGGTGAACTTCAACCTGCAACGGCGCTACGGTGAGACACTGCAGGCCTACCAGTTCCGCGACGTCGACGATGGCCGCGGACTTAGCTTCGATCTCGGCCACACGCGCAACTTGCGCCGCTCCATGGTCAACAACATCCGCTTCCGGTTCAGCCGCAACCGCAGCGCTGCCACGCCGTACTTCGCCTTTGGCGAGGACGTGGCCGGGCAACTCGGCATTCAGGGAACGTCGCGGGATCCCGTAAACTTCGGCCCGCCCAACCTTACATTCACTAACTTCGGCGCGCTGCGCGACGGCAGCCCGTCACAGCGTCTTGACGAGTCATTTTCGGTGTCGGAAGGCATCACATGGGTGCTGCCCAGGAATCACAATCTGTCGCTTGGCGCGGATGTCCGCCGCAACCGAAATCACAACGTAAGCGATCAGGACGGCCGCGGCACACTGAGCTTCAGCGGGCTGGGCACCAGCGGCTTCGACGCCAGCGGGCTCGCTCTTCCCGGGACGGGCTTCGATTTCGCCGATCTGCTTCTCGGTGTTCCCCAGTCGAGTTCGGTCCGCTTCGGCAGCTCAATTCAGAACTTTCGCGCCTCTACCTACACGGCATATCTTCAGGACGACTGGCGCGTGAACGGCAACTTTTCGCTGAACCTCGGCCTTCGCTATGAATACTCGCAGCCAATGTATGAAAGGGACGGGCGGATGGCGAACCTCGATATCGCGCCCGGGTTCACCGGTGTCACCGTCGTCACGCCCGGGGCCACGGGCCCCTATTCGGGTGTGTTCCCGAACGGACTGATCGATCCGGATAAGAACAATATCGCCCCGCGCGCCGCCCTCGCCTGGAAGCCCTTTCCGAAACGGAACATGCGCGTACGCGCCGGGTACGGCGTGTACTTCAACGGCTCGGTCTACAACCAGGCGGCCAGCCGCCTCGCCCAGCAGCCACCCTTCGCCAACACACTGCAGCTTACTTCGAGCGCCGGCGCGCCGCTCACGCTCACAAACGGATTCACCGGAACTCCCGCCAAGGAGATCACCAATACTTACGCGGTTGACCGCGGTTACATCGTGGGTTACGCGCAGACGTGGAACTTTTCTCTGCAGCAGGACCTGCCGCGCTCGTTCATCCTCGAACTCGGCTATCTAGGCACCAAAGGCACCCGGCTCGACATCCAACGCCTGCCTAACCAAGCGCCGCCCGGATCTCCACTCACCGCCGAGGCGCGCCGCCGCATCGGCAACGCGGTAGGCTTCACGTTCGATAGCTCAGAGGGAAACTCGGTTTACCATGCCGGCCAAGTTCGGGTGACGCGCCGTTTCCGCCGCGGGATCTCCTTCAATGCGCTCTACACATGGGCGAAGTCGATCGACAACGTATCGACATACGGCGGCGGCCAAGGCGTGGTGGTGCAGGATGATCAGAATCTCGCGGCCGAACGTGGCCTCTCCAGTTTCGATCAGCGCCACGCCCTGAATACGTTTTTTGTACTAGCTTCGCCGGTCGGCGACGGGGCGTCGCCCATCCGCGCGGCGGGCTGGACCGGACGCATGCTGAAAGACTGGTCGCTCAACGGCGGCGTGACGGCATCATCCGGAAATCCGCTCACCGCCACCGTGCTCGGTAATCGGGCCGACGCCAGCGGCACAGGCGTGGTGGGCTCCAGCCGCGCCGACGCTACGGGACTTTCCATTGATTCCGGCAACGGCTTTTTCAATCCCGCCGCCTTCACTTTGCCCCCAGCGGGACGATACGGCAACGCTGCCCGCAACACGATTCCCGGGCCCCGCCGGCTCTCGGCCAACCTTTCCCTTGGGCGATCGTTCACTGTGAGTGACCGGCGGCGGCTGGAGTTTCGCGTCGAGGCCAACAACGTCTTCAATACCGTCAGCTTCTCGCGGCTCGGTACGGTGATCAACGCATCCAACTACGGGCTTCCGCTCGGCACCGCGGCAATGCGGTCAATCCAAAGCTCTCTCCGGTTCCGGTTCTAACACCCATGAAACTACTGCGTTTTGTACTCACCGCCAGCCTGCTCGCCGCCCAACCTCAGACGGATTTCAAGCTTTCGGTGACGACGAAGCTGGTTATCGTGAACGTGGAGGTGAAGGACGCTTCCGGCAAACCGCTCGAGGGCCTTACCCGGTCCGACTTTCAGATCACCGAAGACGGCAAGCCTCAGTCCGTCTCGGTGTTCGAATATCAGCGCCTGGTCTCGGACGCTCCGGTATTGCCTGCCGCTGCCGCGACGGCAACGGCTCCGGTTGAGCGCAAACGCGACATCACCCCTTCGCAGCAGGGCCGCATCCGTTTCAAGGACAAACGGCTCCTTGTGCTGTTCTTTGACTTCTCCTCGATGGAAACCGCCGAGCAGATTCGCGCGCAGCGGTCGGCCGAAAAGTTCCTGAACGAGAATCTCACCGAAGCCGACTCGGTGGCCATCATGGCTTTTTCAACGAAACTGCGCGTGCTCCAGGATTTCACCGATGACCGCGAGACGCTTCTTTCCGTCATTCGCGGCTTTCGTCCCGGCGAGACCGCCGAACTCGCCGTGGAAGGCGAAGCCGGCGAAACCGAGAACGGCGAAGACACCGGAGCTGCCTTCACCGCCGACGACACCGAGTTCAATATCTTCAATACAGATCGCAAACTCGGGGCGCTTGAAACCGCGGTGAAGATGCTCCAGTCGCTCCCGGAGAAGAAGGCGTTTGTCTACTTCTCGAGCGGAGTGGGAAAATCCGGCAGCGACAACGAATCGCAGCTACGCTCCACCGTCAACGCCGCCATTCGCGCCAACGTTGCCTTTTACCCCGTCGACGCCCGCGGACTCGTGGCCGAGGCGCCCGGCGGTGACTCTCGCCGTGGATCCACCCGTGGCAACAGCATGTACTCCGGCGGCGCCCAACGCCAGCGCCAAGAGCGATTCAACAACCAGCAGGAGACGCTCGACACTCTCGCGGCCGACACGGGCGGCACGGCTTTTCTCGATAACAATGACCTCGCTCTCGGCATCGTCCAGGCCCAGCAGGACATCTCGAGCTACTACGTGCTTGGCTACTACAGCACAAACCCCGCCGAAGACGGCAAGTATCGCCGCATCAAGGTCAGCCTCGCGAGCCATCCCAAAGCCAAGCTGGACTATCGCTCCGGCTACTTCGCTCCGAAACAGTTCAAGCAGTTCACCTCGTCAGACAAAGAGCGCCAACTCGAAGAGGCTCTCCTGCTGGGCGACCCGATCACGGACCTTCCGCTGGCGATCGAGGTCAACTACTTCCGCCGCGGCAAGGATCGCTACATTGTTCCCATCTCGGTGAAGATCCCCGGCTCTACGCTTGAACTGGCCCGCAAGACCAAGCACGAAGAGGCCCGCTTGGACTTCATCGGCCAAGTCCGCGAAACCGGGGGTGCCTTGGCCGGCAATGTCCGTGACTATATCGAGGTGAAGCTGACCGGCGAAAACGCCGCCCAAATCACTTCGCGCCACCTCCAGTACGATACGGCTTTCACGCTGACGCCGGGCGACTATACGCTCAAATTCCTGGCCAGGGAGAACGAAACCGGCCGCATGGGGACGTTTGAAACGCGATTCACGATTCCCGACCTGGACGCCAAATCGCCCTACTTGCGGCTGAGTTCCGTGGTCTGGGCGAATCAGCGCGAACCGGTGGAAGCGGCGGTTGGTTCGGCGTCCAAAAGGGACAAGAAAGCCATGCGCCAGCACCCGCTGGTTCAGAACGGAAAGAAGCTGATCCCGAGCATACACCGCGTGTTCCGAAAGAACCAGGAGTTGTATGTCTATGTGGAAGCGTACGATGCGGCGCTGATTCCGAATTCGAAGGTTGCGAGTCTCGCTGCTACCGTGAGCCTGTTTCGGGGCAAAGTCAAGACTTTTGAATCCGATCCGTATCGTTTAACAGAATCCCCGGCCGACAACCGCGCCGGCCTTCCTGTAGAGCTCCAAGTGCCGCTTTCCAACCTCGCCCCGGGCGACTACGTCTGCCAGATCAACGTTGTCGACGAGGCTGGCAAGAGATTCGCTTTCCGGCGGACGCCGCTGGTTGTTCTGCCTTGAGCGTTCGCTAACCTACATCGTCAGTGGGCCGCCGCCACCGCCACAAATGGCGCTGCCATCCGTTTCGCCGTTGGTCATGACGTTCAGTCCGCCTACCTGGTTCGCGGACGGACCGACATTTGACGACGCCCATGGCGACGTAGTACCCCACACGACGTTGTAGCCCGAAGTTGTGGACGTGCCCCAGACCACGTTGGTTCCCCACACGATGTTGGTGCCCCAAACGACGTTGGTTCCCCACACGACGTTCGTCCCCCAGATCACATTGGTTCCCCAGACCACGTTGTAACCGGCGACGCTGTTCCAATCGAGCCGCACGGTGCCGTCGGCCTCCACATGAACGCGCGGAGAAAGCGCCGCGCCGTTGGCCAAATTGGTGTCTGCCAGCGCCGCGCTGACGTCGAGCACACCGGCGCCAACCGAGAACAGATCGTTGTTCACCCGGTAAGTAATACAAGAGGCGGGGTCCATCCAGGAAACACTCGGCGGGAGTCCCTTCCAAGCCGAACGCATCAGGCGCGCCTTCACCTGATCGGGCGTGAGCGAAGGCTGCTTTTCGAGCAGCAATGCTGCCGCCGCCGAGACGACCGGTGTCGCCATGCTTGTGCCGCTCAACTGAAAATAGTCATTGGAATTGCCGGAGCCAGACTTCGCGTAGGAGGTGATGGCGATCAGGGACGAGGGATAGTTCGTTGCCAGATAATTGTTCGGCGCACGCGGAGCCACCATGCGGTTGCCGGGCGCGACCAAGTCCGGCTTCACGATATGGTCTATTGCCGTGGGCCCTTTCGAACTGTAGACGGTCATCTGATCGTCGGACTTGCCGGCCGTTCCTTGAGCTTTCACGGCACCCACGGTAATCACGAACGGATCATTGCCCGGAGCGGCGATCATTCCATACCCCTGGGTTCCAAAAGCGTAGTTCCCGCCCTGATTCCCGGCGGCCGTCACAACCACGATCCCGGACCGCCAAGCCTCCTCCACAGCCAAGCACAGAGGATCGTCCTCGAAGCTCTCAAACACCGGCCGGCCTAGTGACAGGTTGAGCACCCGAATATTGTAGACGTCCTTGAGTTCGATGGCGCGTTCTATCGCGGCGACGACGTTGCTGTCCGTACCGACGCCTGTGTTGTCGAGCACCTTCAGGTTGATGATGGTCACTCTGGGGGCAACGCCGATGATCGTTTCCTGATACTTCTGACCGGCCGACTGCGCGCCGTTCCCGGCGATGATGCCGGCCACGTGAGTCCCATGGCCATATCCGTCGCTAGCGTTTCCGCCAACGAAACTTTCCGAGTAGACGACGCGGGACTTTTTACCGGCGCCGAGGTCAGCGTGGGCGGCGACGCCGCTGTCAACCACTGCGACGCCAATCGAATCGCCGCTCCAGCCCTGGGTGTGAGCCAGGATGGCGTCGGCAGACTTCTCTCCGAAGTCGATCGCCGTCGCCCGAACGGGTCGGTCGATCGAAACATATTCGACATCCGGATCGATGGCCAGCCGCTTTGCCGCCGCCGGTGTCATGGAATAGCTCACAGATTTGATTCGCGAGAGTGCACGCCGGGATTGCCCGCCTTCGCCATGGGCTTTGGCCAATGCGGCAGCACCGGGCATGCTCTTGTAGCGGACGATCACGTTCACGCGCTCCGATCCGCTTGCCTTGAGGAGATCGTCTGACACCTTCTGTTGGCCACCCGCCGCGTGGGCGGCAACCAGGACGCTCATCACACAACCAACGACTCTGCAACTGGAGTTCATACTCTGGAGAAAGCACGTCGGAAGCCAATCTGATTTTTAGTGGAATCAATGATATAGGATTGGTTGGCACGCGGCTCTACCGGACACTTTGCCGGGTAGACGGGACAGATTGGCTGCCGCAAATGGGATTGGAGGTAAACCAAACAAAGCAACGGTGCCGGAATGGCCTACGCCATTCCGGCACCGTTGGGTTGCCGCACGCGATGAACAATCTTGGCAGTTTGGACAGAAAACCGTCGCGTTTACATCGTAGGTACGCAAGAGGGCAGAGCAATGGAGTTCTCGCCGGTGCCGAGCACCGACAACCCACCCACGGTCGATGACGCGCCGGGCGCCGATGTGCCCCACACCACGTTGTATCCGGTCATTGTCGTGGTGCCCCAAACCACGTTCGTGCCCCAGACAACGTTGGTGCCCCAAACCACGTTGGTGCCCCAGACCACGTTCGTTCCCCAAACTACATTCGTGCCCCAGACTACGTTGTACCCGCTGACGCTGTTCCAATCGAGCAGCACCTGACCGTCGGCGCCGACATATACGCGAGGGGAAAGAGCCGATCCCGCCGCGAGATAGGTGTCGGCGAGCGCCGCATCGACATCGAGCACACCGGCGCCAGTGCTGAACAGATCCTTGGTTACCGTATAGGTGGTACAGGAGGCAGGGTCTGTCCAGTTGACGCTCGAGGGCAGCCCCTTCCATGCGGTACGCATCAAGCGCGCCTTCACCTGATCGGGAGTGAGCGACGCGTCCTTCTGCAGCATCATCGCCACAGCTCCGGACACGGCCGGCGTGGCCATGCTGGTGCCGCTCAACTGAAAGTAATCGTTGGAATTGCCGGTCCCTGAATTCGCATACGAGCTCATTGGGATCAACGATGTGGGATAGTTCGTGGCGAGGTAGTTGTTCGGCGCCCGGGGAGCGACGATCCGGTTACCCGGCGCCATCAGGTCAGGCTTCACGATGTGATCGATCGCGCTCGGGCCCTTCGAGCTGTAAACCGCCATCTCGTCGTCGGCCTTGCTCGCCGTCCCCTGAGACTTGATCGCGCCCACGGTGATGACGAACGGATCGTTGCCCGGCGCCGCGATCATTCCGTAGCCCTGCGTCCCGAACGAGTAGTTCCCGCCCTGATTGCCGGCCGCCACTACAACCACGATGCCGGCGTGCCATGCCTGCTCGACGGCCTGGCAAAGCGGATCCTTCTCAAAACTTTCGAACACGGGCCGGCCGAGCGACAGATTGAGGATGCGGATGTTATAGGTGTTCTTTAGTTCGATCGCGCGCTCGATGGCCGCGATCACGCCGCTGTCGCTGCCCGCGCCGGTGTTGTCGAGCACCTTCAGATTGACGATGTTCACCTTCGGCGCGACACCGACGATCTTCTCAAAGTAGGCCGCTCCGGTCGATTTGGCGCCGTTTCCGCCGACGATTCCCGCGACGTGCGTCCCATGGCCGTAGCCGTCGCTGGCGTTACCGCCGACGAAGCTCTCCGAGTAAACAACGCGAGTCTGGGTGCCTTCCGCTAAATCGGAATGGGCCGACACGCCGCTATCGACTACCGCCACCCCGATCGCGTTCCCCTTCCAGCCCTGGAGGTGTGCCAGCGCCGCCGCAGTCGACTTCTCTCCAAAGTCGATCGCGGTCGCGCGAACCGGCCGGTCGAGCGAAACGTATTCGACGTCGGCATCGCTGGCCAACTGCTTCGCCGCCGCCGGCGTCATCGAGTAGCTCACCGCCTTGATGCGCGACAGCACCCGCTGCTGCTGGC
>JBGSME010000352.1:0-3050 GCA_041740335.1 Bryobacteraceae bacterium
CTCGGCGTGACGTTCGTTGCCGTACTTGAGCCACTCGATGATCATGGCGGGAGACGGCGGCGGGGGGGCGGGTTCGGCCGCCCAGGCGGTGGGGAGGAGACCGCCTGCAAGAAGGACGAGGAGTCCGCGCGCGCCACGATAATTTGTCCGCATACGTGTCTTATCGGCTGGCGGGAGCGAGGGTTTGAGGCGCAGTTCGGGCGAGTTTGCGCGGGATCCTACCGCGGCGATGTGGCGCACCGGAACCCGAGATTCGGCGTCTTCTGAGTGGTGCGGACCCAATTGCGAAAGAACACCGTCACGCGCGGACCGCTGTCGGACCACGCGCCGCCGCGGATCACCTTGTACACGCCGGTTTCCGGACCCTGCGGATTCGCCGCCGGGCTCGCCTTGTAATATTCGCGATCGAACCAGTCGCGGCACCATTCCGAGACACCGCCGGCCATATCGAAAAGCCCGAAGTCATTGGCTGGAAATTGCGCAACGGGGCCAGGGCCAGATTGGGTGCCGTAGCGGGCAAGCTTGGCGTCGATCTTGTCGCCCCACGGGTAATTCAAGCCTTCCCTGCCCGACCGGGCGGCGCGCTCCCATTCCGCTTCGGTGGGAAGCCGTCCGCCAGACCAGGCGCAATACGCACTGGCGTCGTCCCAATCGACGTTATAGACCGGGAATGTCTCTTCGCCGGCGGGGACTTTTCCGTTCACCCAGTGATAAGGCGCTTTGCGCGTCGCAGCGGCCAGGAACTTCGCGTAAGCGGCGTTGGTGACCTCGGTCTTATCCAGCCAAAACGCGTCGAGCGACACCTTGTGGTAGGGGCGATCGTCCAGCAGGACAATGGGCCGCATTTTGGTATTGTCGTCGCGCGTGGATTTTGACCGGCCCATCATGAACTCGCCGGCCGGGATGAGCACCCTATTGTCATCGGCGCAGAGTGCCGCGGCGAGCGCGGCGAGCAACAGGAGACGCATTTTTAGACGAACAGGTCCGCGATTTCGTCGTCGATCAGAGTCTCGGTTGCGCCGAGCATATCGACGTAGCGGTAGGCGCGCTTGGAGGGCGTATTGGTGATCTGTTTTCTCCAATCGATACCGAGCGCGGAGTAGACGGTGGCGTAGACGTTCTCGGTCTTGGGCGGCATCTTTTTGTACTTCCAGCCCGGGTCGAGTGTCTTGCTGCCATCTTTGTCGGTGCCGCCGATGATGCGGCCACCCTTCACTCCGGCGCCGGCAAACAGCGACAAATAGCACTGATTGTAGTGATGCCGTCCGGCGTTGCCGTTGAGGGCTCCCGGGGTACGCCCGAACTCGGTGGCCATCACGACGAGCGTTTCGTCGAGCAGAGTTTTGCCTGGTTGGCGCGGCGAAGGCGCGGCGCCCAGGTCCCGGAGGAGGTTGGCCATGGCACGGTCAAACTGGTTGCAACGGATGTAGTGGTTCGACTTGCTCTCGTGATTGAAGATGTTCTTGTGATGGTCCCAATCGGGGTGGCAGACGTGGATATAGCGCGTGCCGGCGTCGGCGGCGATCAGATTGCGCGCGAGCAGGCAGCCCAGGCCCACCTCGTGATCGCCGTAGCGCTTCTTGTCTTCATCCGGCATCTGGAACGCGGCGGGCCAACGGCTGTCGCCCAGGATCCGAATGGCGGAATCCTGAAAATCGCGGAAGGCGCCCATTGATGCACCACGGCCGGCGCGGGAGGGGGCCATGGCGCGGTCGAGTTCTTCGAGAAGCCGGTAGCGTTCGTCGAGGAGTTTGATGGCTTCGGCGTCAAGGTCGCCGCCGGCTGAGCCGCCACGGAAGTTGATGTCGACCACGGAATGGCGCGGGGGAAGAAAACCGGTGGAGAGCGCGCCGCAGCCGGATGTTTCGAGATTGCAGCCGATGTAGGTGGGGAACGTATCCGAGTCCCGGCGTTGGGATTCGAGTTCGTGCGCGATCACTGAGCCCACCGACGGGATTTCGGCGGCTTGGGCGGGATTCAACGGGCGGCCGGCCTGCGTGTAGTATTGGCCGCGGAAGTGCACCACTTCGTGGCTCCACATGGAGCGGACGATCGCGACGCGGTCCATTTCCTTCGAGAGCTCAGGAAAGAGACGGTGCGAGAGATAAAGATCGTTGCGGATGGAACGGATGTCGAGATCCTTGGGCGTCCCTTCGCTCTCCTTGAAATCGAATGTGTCGAGGTGGCTGATTGCGCCGGCGAGTTCAATGAGGACCACGAAACGCGCGGTGCCGCGCGGATTGGTGCGTCCGGCGGCGCTCAGTTGCGGGGTAAGGAACGCCTGATCGGCGAAGGCGCCAAGCAGGCCGTAACCGCCGAGGCGCAGAATGTCGCGGCGGGCGGGAAGAATGTCACTGACGCGCTTTTGCATGATGGGCCTCAATAGTTGAACAAGAACTCGGGGCTGTTAATGAGCGCCCACTGGAGATTTTCGGCTCCGCGGCGCCGGTCATTCCCGATCGCGCGCAAAGCGACGCCGGTTTCCTCGGGGGCGGGTTTACGCGAAAGAGTGGCGACATAGAGCTCATCCACCAACTGCCGATCGGAGAGTTTGCTCTCCACCAGATTTTGCACGCGGCTGCCCTTGAGCGCGAGGACGCGATCGGTGACAAGTTTGGACTGCATCAGCACCATCGCCTGCAACGAGGAAGGAGCGGCCCGCTTCGGCATGTCGTCGCGAGTGGACTGACCGAAGATCCGCATAAAGCTCTGCACCTCGCCGGGCGCCTTCTTCGGTTCGGCCATCTGTTGGACCATGGGCACCTTGCCATCGCCGCTGGCGTAGTCGCCGGGGCGAGCGGTGGCGACGGCGATTGCGTCATGCAATTCCGCCGCACTGAGCAGGCGCACGAATTTGCGCGCGTAATAAGGCGCATAGGCCGGCTTCCACTCGCCGGAGAAGCGCGACGAAAGCTGATAGGCGCTCGACTTCATGATGCCGCGGGCGAGGGTCTTGAAGCTGTAGTTGGACTTCTGGAAATCGGTGGCAAGCGCATCGAGGAGCGCGGGATTGGAAGGCTGAATACTCCACGGCGCGGGGGGCGGATTCT
>JBGSME010000353.1:0-7998 GCA_041740335.1 Bryobacteraceae bacterium
GATCACCGCCAGCATCGGGCTGTTCAACCTTGACTGCAACGGTACCGCCGCCGGCTGCCACGGCCTCCAGACCTCCACCTCCGGAAACGGAAACTGAAATCCGTCCGGCATAACTCCAACGATCGCGCATGGCGCCATCCAGCCCCATGGCTGTGCCCAGCGCCAGCCGTTTCCCGCCGAAGCGCAGCCGCCAGAGCCCCGCGCTGATCATCGCCACCGCCGTCCCCGGCCCCTCCTCCTCCGCCGTGAAACTACGTCCCGCCAGGGGCGCAACAGCCAACACCGAGAGGAAATTTGTCGTCACCCGCGCGCTTCTCAGAGCCTCCGGCCCGTCGGCCCCGCCGAGCGTCGCATGCTCGGTGAACACATTGTACGCAGCAGTAGCGGCGAAGGAGCCCGCCGTTCGGATCGCCTCGAATCGAGCCACCGTCGCGCCGCCCGATATCCGTACCAGATCCTCCGGCCTCTCCCAGGCCAGCGGCTTCAGCAACACCGTGTTCACCACCGTGAAGATCGCCGTGTTCACCACCGTGAAGCCCAACGCCAATGTGAACACCACCGCCACCGGGAAGGCTCATCACAGCCATTATCCTCCTGGATCACAATTTTCGTATCCATAACAACCAAAGCTACATAGCTCGCGTCTTCCGCCTCCCCATCGCCATTCGGGTTTGCAGACGCTCCACCCCTCCGCGCTACTATCCCATCATCGGGCTGCCGCGCGTGGCCCAAGATAGCGGGAGAAGAAGCAGCGAACATGACGAACCGAACCCAACCGGGTCCAACTTAGTCAACACCTTATGAATTCTCGAACCCAATGTCGAACCCAATCCGGATTCCCTGCCCGTTCGAAATACGGTAGAGTTCGTTTATGAAATCAGGGGAGGATCTCGCCACGGCCCGCAAAGCCGTCCTTTTCGCCTTTTGTGGATTCGCGTTCCTGACAGCCGTGTCCGCGCAAACTCCATCGGCCACCGTGCTTGGGCGTGTCACCGATCCCTCCGGAGCCGTTGTGCCCAACGTCGCTGTCCAGGTTACTCACCTCGACACCAACATCAGCCAGAAAGCCGCAACCACCGAGTCGGGCGAATTCACGCTCCCCTATCTTCAGCCCGGCCGCTATACCCTCGAAGCCACGGCGGAGGGCTTCCATTCCTACCGCCGGCCGGAATTCACCATAGCCGTCGAACAGTCCCTCCGCATCGATATCCCCCTCGAAGTGGGCGCAACCACCGAAACCGTAACTGTCACCGAGGAATTGCCCGCACTGAACACGGAAAGCGGATCCCGTGGTGAGGTCGCTACATCGAAGGAAATTACAGATCTCCCTCTCGATGGCCGTAACTTTGCCGATCTCGCCTATCTCACCGGAGGCGTCATCCCAAAGGGCGACGGTGGCGACGGCAGCTTCGCCGTCAACGGCGGCCGCGCCGATAACTTCGGCTTCTACGTCGACGGCGTCAACAACACGCAACGCCGGAACACCGGCGCTGTGATCAATCCGCCCATCGAAGGTATCCAGGAATTTAAGGTCATCACTTCCGGCTTCAATGCCGAGTACGGCCGCTATGCCGGGGGCATGATGAACGTCGTCACCAAGAGCGGCGCGAACCGCTTCCACGGATCCCTCTACGAGTTCATGAGGAACGATGTTTTTGACGCCACCAGTTACTTTGACCTTACCAAGTCCAAACTCCGCCGGAACCAGTTCGGCGCCACCCTCAGCGGGCGCGTCGTCATCCCGAAACTCTACGATGGACGCGATCGGACCTTCTTTATGTTCACCTGGGAATCTCTTCGCCTTACCGATGGCAAGACCCAGCGCGGCGTCGTGCCCCAACCCGAGATGCTCCGCGGCAACTTCTCCAACGCCAAAGATGCTCTCGGGCGCCCCCTCGCCGTTCGCGATAGCCTCGCCAACGCCAACTTTCCCAATAACCAGATTCCCCTTAGCCGCCTCGACCCCGTGGCCCTCGCCATGGCCGCCTATTTCCCCACGCCGAACGTCCCCGGGGATTCGGTGAATAACTTCATCGCGCAGGGTAACGCCACCACTTCCAATAACAACTTTGGCGTCAAGGGCGATCACCGCCTTGGCTCGCGGGATCGTCTGACATTGAGTGCGTTCTGGCGTCCCAACGCCGTCTGGGATCCTGTCGCTAACAGCCGCTCTCCGCTCCCCGTCTTCGGCGCCCGAAACAACACCCTGGATGTTCTTTCCTATGTCGGCTACGTCCGCCCCATTGGGACCTCGTGGTTCATCGATCTCAAAGCCTCGTTCTCCCGTAAGACCAACAACCAGCGTTGGCCCTACAGCCATGAGCGCGACTGGGCCGGCGAGATCGGGTTCCCCGGCAGTACCCAAAATCCCGTGGCCCGCGGCCTGCCGCAGTTCCAGGCCACCGGTTACATCATTCTTGGTCCCGCCTATGACTTGCCCAAGGTGTGGTCTTTCAATAACTATCAGTACACCGGCGCCGTCACTAAGATTCAAGGCTCCCATACCGTCAAATTCGGCGGTGACTTCCTTCGCATGCAATATTTCTCTCGCAACTACGGCGACACCCGTGGCCGCCTCGCCTTCAACGGGCGCTTCACTCGCGAACCCCTCGCCGACATGCTGCTCGGTTGGGCCTCCAGTTCCCGCCGCCAACTCGATGCCGCCGGTCCCTACCACCTTGTCTCCAATTACTCCGCCTATGCGCAGGACGACTGGAAGATCACTCCCTCCCTCACGCTCAACCTCGGCGTCCGATACGAATTGATGAAGCAGCCGCGCGAAAAGTTCGGCGCCTGGTCCATGTTCCTTCCCGAACTCGGCAAAGTGGTCATCTCCGGGCGCGGCAACCTCTCCCAGCAGGAATTCGACAACCGCATCGGCATTGTGGGCTCCAGCAACATCGTCATGGCATCGGACGCCGGCCTTCCGCCCACCATCACCAGGAACGACTATACGAACTTCGGCCCGCGGCTCGGCTTCGCATGGCGCATGTTCGGCAACTCCCGCACCGTCCTTCGCGGCGGCTACGGCATCTTCTACGGCAGCAGTTCGTTCTATCGCTTCGACGAGTACGCCGACACCTATCCGTTCTCAATCAACGAGACCTTCTCGGTGAGCGGGTCCAACCCGAGTCTCGTCACGGCATCGAACCCCTTCCCAACCAATCGTATGAACGCGCCCGCCGGCGTCACCAGTTCCACGGGCCAGCAGTCCTCATCGCCCCAGACACAGTATCTGCAGTCCTGGAACCTCACTCTCGAACGCGAGTTCGCCCGCAACACCGTCATTGAGGCCGCCTACGCCGGCTCCAAGGGTACTCACCTGCAACGCCGCTACGACATCAACCAGCCTGGGCGTCAAGTCGAATTGCGCGCCGTCCGGCCCTATCCCGGCTTCAGCTCCATCCAGATCACATCTGACGGCTCTAACTCCATCTATAACTCCGGAGCCGTTACTCTTCGCCGCCGGTTCAATCGTAACCTTACGGTCCGCGCCTCCTACACCTTCGCCAAGTCGATCGACGAAAGCTCCAACACCGGCGGGACCATCCAATATAACTTCTCAAGTGCCCAGGATTCGAATAACCTCAAGGGTGAACGCGGCCGGTCTGACTTCGACATCGGCCACGCCTTCGCCGGCCTGGTCACCTGGCAAATGACGTTTTCACACCACCTGCTGCTTCGCAATTGGCAGCTTTCGGCGACCAGCACTATTTATACCGGACCGCCTTACACCCCGCGCCTTGGCACGTTCGACTATACCAATGGCGGCGCCAGCCGCCCGGACCGCATCGGCAAAGGGACGCTTTCCAACCCCACCGCCGACCAGTGGTTCGACCGCACGCAGTTCCCCCCCGTTCCGCTCGGCGCTTATCGTTTCGGCAGTTCCGGCCGCAACATCCTCGACGGTCCGGGCACCATCAATATCAATACCGGGCTCTCGCGCCGCTTCCGCTTCGATGAGTCCCACGCCATCCAGTTCCGGTTCGAAACGCTCAACATGCCGAACCACCCGAACTTCAATCTCCCCGAGAACCGTGTCGACATCATTAGCGGCGGCACCATCACCCGCGCCAAGAATAATCGCACCATCAATCTTGGGTTGCGTTTCGAGTTCTGAGATTGCGAGCCGGCACTCGGACCTCGAGTTGGTTCTTTCCGGCATGGTGAACATACTCGATCGAACTGGTCATCTCGCCGATCAGTAACAGCCCCAGTCCGCCAATGCTCCGCTCCGCAAGCGTATCATCCAGGGTCTGCTGCCGCTCGATCCGCGGATCGAACTCCGGCCCTGTGTAGCGAAACTCGAGAGTAACTTCTTCGTGCGTCGCCGAGCATCCCATTCTTACTCGCTTGCCCGCGCAAGCGTGAGTCGCAAGGTTGAGGAAGATCTCCTCCACCACCAGATCCAATTGCAATAAGCCAGCCTCGCCGTCAACCCACCCAAGGGCCGTCTCACGAGCGAAACGCATCGCGGCCGGAAGGTTCTCCCGCGAGGCGATCGTTTCGAAGAACGCCATCATCGCAACGACTGCACCGCCGCGTCCACCGAGTCCGCCACCCGGAACAACGGCGTCAACCGCGTTACGTCCAGCACCTGTTTCACGAAACCGCCGAGGTTCGCCAGTACCATGTGCGCGCCCGCCGCTTCGCGCGCCTTGGCGACGCTCAGCAGTGACCGTATCCCCAGGCTCGAAATGTACCCGAGGCCGGCCACATCCACAACCAGATGCGTCGCGCCACCCGCCAGCAGCGAGTGGCAAGCCTCCTCGAACGCTGTTGCCCGGTCGGCATCCATCCGGCCGCTTAGCGTCACAACACCCGCCTTGTCCAGGATCTTCGTCTCGATGATCATTGTGTCCATTGCCGCTCCCAGGCGTCCCGCGCGCTCGCAGGCATCATCGGCGCCAATGCGCTCCGCCCGGCCCGCCCGATGGTTCGCTCCAGGTGCGCCATCTCCTTTAGGAAAGCCCCGCGCTCCGGATCCGGCTCCGGAGGAAAGCCCATTTCGCGCCGCAACAGCTCGCCCTTCGTCTTCGCACTCAGCTCCGCCGACATGCGGATCAGGCAGAACATGTCAGCCACGATCTCGGCCGGGAAAGAATCCCGCAGCGCGGCGAGATAGCGCCCGCGCGCCGACTGTAGAAACGTTCCCGAGTCGATCATGCTCAGCACTTCAATATCGCTGTCGAGCTTCCCGTCTAGCCATCGCTCCAGCATCCGTTCACTCTTCCAGAATACGGCTGCCAGCAGCAAGGGAAGCGTAAGCAGAATCGCCGCTGTCCGTTCGAGCGGCGGCAGCGCTCCCAGATTGTAAACCGCGTGCAGCGCCACACCCACCGCCAACGCCGGTATCGCCGCCATCCACTTCCATTTACCCGCCATCGTCACCGTTACGATCGCCACAATCGCCGTCGTCCCGCCGTGCATGAGCGCGGTGCCGAATCCACGCACCAGCCACACCACTGAGGAATCCGCCGGCGCTAGTTGAAACAGATAGACCAGATTCTCGAGCAGGGCGAATCCGGCGCCCACGGCGAATCCGGTAACCGCCGCGTCCACCGGAAAGCCCACCCGCCGCCGTGCGATCGAATGGAACACATACAAGGCCTTCGCCAGTTCCTCGATCACGGGTGCTCCTGCGATTCCGTGAATGCCGCCCCATCGCGTAAAACCCACCGTATTCAGCGGGTAGCAGATCGCAGCGGCAAGCGCTCCCGCGAGCATCGCCAATCCAACGCGCCGCAAAGTCAGCAGGCGATAGGTGTCAAGCGCGTTCAGCCCGAACAGGAACACCGCCACCGGCACAAGGCTCAGCGCCGGAGGTAAAAGGCCGGAAGCAGGCAATCGCTTTTAGTAGAGCGCGGCGCGCGTCGGCCGCGACGGGCGCTGCTCCTTCACTTGCCTCGCGGCATCGGCAAGGGCGGACACAATGGCCTCACGCTCAATAGCCGCGGCGTCCCGGGCGGCCGGTTTCTGTGTCCCCGGGAATGCCGCGCTGATCGCACCCTCCGGTATCGCATCGCTGCTCTTGCCCTTGGCCACCGATGACATCGCCGGGGTCTGCTCACCGGTAACCACCAGGCGGAATTCCAACTGGGCCTCCATCTTGTCTTTCCCTTTGAGGGCGATGATCTCCCCATACACCGTTGCTTCGCAGGCTGCACCGTCGCCGGAGTTCAGCCGCGCCTTGAAGCCGGCGTTGCTCAACTGTCCTACCAGTTCATCGTCGATACCTTCCAGGTTCGCCGCTTTTCCGCTCAGGTTCTGGATCTGGCTCACGCAAATGGTCGCGCCGCGATCCAGCTTCCTCCCGCCCAGCGCACCCTGCACCTCTTCGTTCGCCGGCGGCTGCGCCGTTCGCGAAATGTAGAATACACCGATCGCGCCAAGCACTCCGGCAAAGGCCAGCATCAGTTTTTTCATAGGACGTACCTCCAAGTAGAACCCTCTCGGGTTTTGTTAAGTATACCCGCCTGGGGGGACGGCGCGAAGCCCTCACTGATCCGCAACGTACTATCTTCACGATTTCTGAACACAACTCCCGGCCATACAAATATTCGCCACACATTGCGCCCGTTCAATGGGGACAGGAGGCGTTTCATCCAACGAACGAATAATGAAGAACAACATCGTGACTCTTTTGCCCTTGCTTGGCTTGCTCTCGTGCGGCGTGCTAACCGCCCAGAGAGGCCGGGGCGTACCGCCTGGCGCCCCGCCACAGAGCCAGCAGGAACCGGACCAACAACCACCGCCAACTACTACAGCAGGCGGCCCTGTCGATCCCGGCCTCCGGCGCGGTGCCGCCGCCGCCGGGCAACCTCTTTCCGGCTTGGCGGCCGGACAACGCGCGATCTTCGAGGAAGGCAAAGTCGCGTTTGACGAAACCGACGACGTTGCCGAAGGGCTCGGCCCGCGCTTCAATCTCGACAGTTGCGGCGGTTGCCATTCCCAGCCCTCCACCGGCGGCACCAGCCCCGAGCTGAATCCCCAACTCGCGGTGGCTACCAAGCAGGGCGCGCTGAACCGCATTCCGCCGTTCCTTCGTTCCGATGGGCCCGTGCGCGTTGCCCGTTTTCGCAGAACTCCGAACGGTGCGCCTGACGGCGGCGTCCATGCTTTGTTCGTGATCACAGGCCGCGCCGACGCGCCTTCAGGCTGCCGCATTGAACAGCCGGACTTCTCCCAGGCCAACAACCTCTCGCTCCGCATTCCCACGCCTGTGTTCGGCCTCGGCCTCATCGAGGCGATTCCGGACGTTACCCTGCGCGCCAACCTCGCCGCCACCGGCGCCCGCCGAAACGCGCTTGGCGTCCGAGGCAGATTCAACACCAATGGCAATGACGGCACCATCACGCGCTTCGGTTGGAAGGCCCAGAACAAATCGCTCCAGATCTTCTCGGGCGAAGCCTACAACGTTGAGGTCGGCGTCACCAACGAACTGTTCCCGCAAGAGCGCGAGGAAGACGCCAACTGCGCGACTACCGCCTCCTCCGAGGATCGTGCGGACCACGATCTGCGAACGTTCTCAGACGTTGAGTTGTTCACCCAGTTCATGCGCCTGCTCGACGCCCCGAACCCGGCGCAATCGAACGCGGCGATCGAACGCGGCCGCCAGTCGTTTGACGCGATCGGCTGCGCGACGTGCCATACGCCAAGCCTGCGGACCGGACGAACGGCGGTGGCGGCCCTCAATCAGAAAGATGTCCGCCTGTACTCCGATCTCGCGCTCCACGACATGGGGCGACTCCTGGACGACGGCGTCTCGCAAGGCGCCGCTCGTGGCGCGGACTGGCGGACAGCGCCTTTGTGGGGCCTCGGCCAGCGGGTCTTCTTTCTGCACGACGGCCGCACGAAAGACCTCGCCGAGGCAATCCGGATGCACGACAGCCCGGGTTCGGAAGCACGGACGGTCACTCAAAACTTCAACGCCCTGGAACTCGCTCAACAACAGGACCTGCTCGCGTTCCTACGCTCGCTGTAGCCCTGCCCTCGCTT
>JBGSME010000354.1:0-5567 GCA_041740335.1 Bryobacteraceae bacterium
GTGTCCCCGTCCGCGGCGGGCCGCTTCAACCGGAACAGATAACTGGCTGTTGCCGCGCGGCTCGGAGTCCCAGCCTCCACCTGCGTCAAGTCCCGCTCCGATACGCCGAGTTGGACCATCCTCTGCAGCACGGACTCGCGCGTAACTTCACGCCGCGTGAGTACCTCGATCTCGATATTTGCCTGATCGAGCGCGACTCGCGTCGGCTGCGATACCGGCACCCGAACCACGCGCCGGGTGAACGGCGAGGTCCGCTCGCTAATCAACCGAAGCGCGGCCCCGTTTTCAAATGGCGGTGCAAGACCTGCTCTCGTGATCGAGCCCGGCGCCGAGGCCGCCACCGCCGCGAGTTCGCGAAGCCCCTCCATGGCTTCGTCGAACAACGCCGGCATCGCTGCCTCCTGAGCCCTCGCCAGTTCCCCGCTACTCGCCCGATAGTTCACCGAATACCGGAAAGACGGAGGCCGGGCGGCTGGATCAGGACCGACGCCTCCCAATCGAATCAACGTCTGCTCGAGTTCGGCGAACTCCGCCGCGGGCAATGATCGTAGGAATTGGAAACCGGACCCTCTCGTCAGGCGGGACTGAACAATGAACGGCCCGCCCGGTGGCGGTGGCGCGGTCGGCGCCTCGTTGACCGTCGTGTTACTGGACGCCACCAAATGCTCCCGCGTGATCCCCGCCGGCGCGAGTTTCTCCAGGGTCTTGTCGAGCATGTCATTGGTTGCAACGGTGATCGAGACATCGGCGACGTTCAGCGCCGCCGCGACCTCGGCGTTGGAGAAGGCCTCGAAGATCCGCTCCTGGTTCTGGGCTGTAAGTCCGGGAATCAGCAATGGCAATAGAATCGTGATCGTTCGCATAAGTTACTCCACATTGAATTCAAACAGTCCCGTGACGCCGGTTTCATCCCCCACGAAGCCCAGAACCGGACTGACCCGAAGCGCCGAAAGCACCAGATATCGGCTGGGCTCCTGTGGCGGTGTCTCCAGCACCGGGCGCAGCGCCCCCAATCGTCCGTTCATTCAACCGGCCAAAGCTTCGGCTTGCTCGCGAGCCTGCTTCGCCATGTCCGGGAGTGCGCTCTCCCTGGCGGCTGTGGCTGCGCGTTCCGATGTTCTCAACCTGGCCGTCACGCTCGCGGATCGCCAAGTTCTGGGCCGGTCCCTCATTCTGTCTTTGATCGTATTGGCGAACGCCTCCGCGTCGCGAACGGGCTTTGTCACCGTGAAAGAGTATCGCACCGGGCTCGGGTTAGACGAGTAGCTCCGTTCCGAGGCAATTTGAACCAGATTGTTTTCGGAGATTCCGAACTGCGCCATCCATTGCAGTATCGAGTCGCGCGCAACCGCTGGCTCAACGTCGGTGTCGACGTCGACGATCGCTTCATCGAGTACAACCGGGACCGCCCGTTGAACTTGAACCCGTATCAGCCGCCGCGCGAACGGTGAGGTCCTTTCGGCGACTAGCCGCAACCCCAGATTGCTCGAATCCGAAGGCGAGACATAAGCCTCCGTCACCGGGTCCTCACCCGAACCGATCGCCGCCGCGATTCCCCGTAGCCGCCGTACCGCTTCTTCGTAGCGCGGTCCGATGGCCGACTGGCTGGAGTTCGACAACGCGGCCGATGTTGGCCGGTGCGTCACCGTATAGCTGAAGGTCGGGAGGATACTGAGGAGCCCGGTCTGATCCATGATGTTCAGTTGCTCCAAGGCGCCCTGTACTGCCGCCGCTCGCCTTCGCCCGCTCCGGCTGGCGCTAGTTTCTCTACCACCTGCTCCAGGGATTCGTCGCTCTCTAGGCGGACATCCACGTGCGCTTCCGTAAGCGGAGCCTTGATTGCCCTTTGCGCAGATGCCTCGAATACACGTTCCTGCTGCGCCCCCAACACGCCCGCCAAACAAGCCAGCATCGCCGATTGGCCGCATGCCACCAGCTTATCGCGGCATTCACCTACAATAGAAGAATCGATCCATGCCAAAAACTTATTCGGATATAGGACTGGTCGGGCTGGCCGTCATGGGCCAGAACCTCGCCCTCAACATCGCCGATCACGGATTTCGGATCAGCGTCTTCAACCGCACCACCGAGACGATGGAAAAGTTCGTCGCCGAGAATCCGGACACACCGGGCGGCCTCGTGGGTGCCAATACTCTCAAGGAATTCGTGGCGTCGCTTGCACGGCCGCGCAAGATCATCATCCTCGTGAAAGCGGGTGGACCAACCGACGCCGTCATCGATAGTCTCCTCCCGCTCCTCAAGGAAGGCGACATCATCATCGACGGCGGCAACGCGCTCTGGACCGACACCATCCGCCGCGAAAAAGATCTCGGCGCCAAGGGCTTCCGTTTCATCGGCTCCGGCGTCAGCGGCGGCGAGGAAGGCGCGCGATTCGGCCCCTCGCTCATGCCCGGCGGCGATCCCGAGGCCTACAAGGAACTCGAGCCCATCTGGAACGCCATCGCCGCCAAGGTCGACGCCGAATCCGGACGTCCCCTTTCCGGCGCTTCGCCCGGCAAGCCGATCGAAGGCGGTGTCCCCTGCGCAACCTACATCGGCCCCAATGGCGCGGGCCACTACGTCAAGATGGTCCACAACGGCATCGAGTACGGTGACATGCAGATGATCTGCGAAGCCTACCAGATGATGCGCACTCTTCTTGGCATGTCCGCCGAGGATTGCGGCCACGTCTTTGCCGACTGGAACAAGGGCGTCCTCGATTCCTTCCTCATCGAAATCACCGCCGACATCCTCCAACAAAAGGATCCCGCCACCGGCGCAGCCTTCGTCGACATCGTGCTCGACACCGCCGGCCAAAAAGGCACCGGCAAGTGGACCTCGGTGAATGCCCTCGACATGGGTGTCCCGGCGCCCACCGTCGCCGAAGCTGTCTTCGCCCGCTGCATCAGCGCCATCAAGGACGAGCGCGTGGCCGCGTCCAAAGTCCTGCATGGTCCCACCGCCACCTTCAGCGGAGATCGCCGCCACTTCATCCAGGCCATCCACGACGCGCTCTATTGCTCGAAAATCTGCTCCTACGCGCAAGGTTTCCAATTGATGCGGACCGCGCAAGCCGAATACGGCTGGAAGCTCGACTTCGGCAGCATCGCCCAGATCTGGCGCGGCGGTTGCATCATCCGCGCCCGCTTCCTGCAAAAGATCACCGAAGCCTACGCCCGCGACGGCGAGTTGGTGAACCTGTTGCTCGATCCTTTTTTCAAGAGCGAGATCGAACGTTGCCAGAGCCATTGGCGCTCGGTGGTGGCCGCCGCCGCCGTTCATGGCATTCCGGCGCCGACGTTCTATTCCGCCCTCTCCTACTACGATTCCTATCGCTCCGAACGGCTGCCCGCGAATCTGCTCCAGGGCCAGCGCGACTTCTTCGGTGCGCATACCTATGAACGCACCGACGCCCCTCGCGGCAAGTTCTTCCATATCGATTGGCCGGAGCCGAACCGCCCGCAGATCGAAATTTAGCCTTCCAAACGAAGAAAGGGCGCGGACCCGAGAGTCCGCGCCTTGAGTTCGTTCACGGAGGAGTGGACGATAGACGAAAAAACGATTAGTCGTTCAACTGGAAGTCAGCAACGAAGGCGCTACGCTTGTCCGGGCTCGACCATTTCGTGCCCAAGCCATCGCCCTTGAAGTTGTGCGTCGTCGCGACCGCCGGCATGTAGTGCCCCACCTTGGTCAGCGGAAGATACCACACTTCTTCGTTGCTGCAGATATGATCCTTGCCGCCAATGGCCCGCGTCTGAATCGTGGCCAGCGTTCCGGCATTGAGAGTCGCCGTACCGCCGTGGACGTTGTCGTTCTCCACCGTCAGATTCACCGGAGCATAACTCACCTTCACCACGTCCTGCAGCAGGTCGCCGCTCATGCGCTTCGCGAAAGCTTGCAGAGCCAGCCGCTGTTCGGCATTGGCCCGCTCATCGACTATGAGAACCGACTTCACCGGATACGCCGTGTTGTGGATGTCTCCCAGCGTCGCGCTGGCTTTCACCACGCCCACAACGCTCAGCCCGTCCAGATTTACACCTTCAAAGTCGCCCTTGGAAATCTTCCAGCCCATCACGGCCAGATTGCCCACCAGACCGACCTCGGAGTTCGCGAAACATGCACCCGTGTAGATATCGGTGGTGCGCGCTTCCACGTATGAGCCGCGGGCGGAGTTGGCTCCCAGTGCCAGGCCAGCGGCGGAAAGCAAAGCGAAAGAAACAGTTGCGATTCTCATCGTTTAAGCTCCTCGTCCCTTAGTCTACCATGGATGGGATGTAACAACACCAACTCTTCTCACCGCGCGTGCCGGGACTTTTCCACCGGCCGCCGCGGGCGCTGCTTGGCGGAGACTGACTTCACGATCAGCCGGCGAGGTTGCCGCTCGTCGAGCTTCGCTCCCGCCAGATCGAGCGCCGCCGCCATCAGAGCCCGAATCCCAGGCTGGTCGAGGTCCTCTGGCCCGTTGATCACGATGTGCCTAACCATGCTGCCGGTTCCGCTGAGAAGACGTTCCGGATCGGGTAGCTTGGCTGCCCGAAACAAGAACAGGCTCACCCAGCGAGGATAGGCCGCAATCGAAAAAACAACGTCGGAGGCCCGCTCGGTCGGCCCGAACCCGATCGCCAACGCATTGTAGTTGTCGTAGACGAGTTCAACGGCGCCCGGCAGGCGCCGGCGCATCTCCGCGAGAACGGCGCGTGTCAGCCCCGCGATCTCCGGTGTGTACCTGGCGATGAATTCTTCGAGTTGGGCTTCGGGCGAAAACACCGCCTCACAAAGCCTTATAACACGCCCGCGTCTCGTTGCACTCGTACTCGTCCACCATCCGCCCATCCGGACCCAGGCAGTTCTGTGTCTGGTGGCACCAGAACAGCCGGTCTCCGGAATGCGGAACCGTCGGGTCCCACACGGACTCAATGTACATGCCCTTCCATCGGAACCGGTCGCAACGATCGGTGTCGATGGCTGTCTGGCTGGAACGTTCACCCGATTCCATAACCGCTCCCTATCGCGAAAAAAGGCGGACCTGACAAGGCCCGCCTTTCCTCGCACCTGGATCAATCTATCTAGGCGCCAACCGCGGCCAGCAACGCTCGTTTCACGGCTACCTTCACCAGGTCAACCTTGTACGCGTTGCCGCTTAACGGGGATGCGCCCTGCGCGGCTGCCTCTCCGGCCTGCATCGCCACGTCCTCGGTGATGGACTTGCCGGCCAGCATCGAAGCCGCGCCGGACGCCATGTACGGTGTCGGAGCCACATGGCCCAACGCCACCATTGCCGAATCCACCGAGCTGCCCTTCATCTTCAGCACCACCGTCGCGGCCACCAGCGGCCAGTCGAGCGCATGCTTCTGCCGCACTTCGTACGTTGCGTTCTTCGCGCCGCGCGCCGAAGGCACCAGGATTTCAGTAACGATTTCGTTCGGCTTCAGCACCGTCTCCCGGTCCCCGCGTTCTTTCGGAGTCTGGAAAAATTCGGCCACCGTCACCGTCCGCTTGCCCGTTGGCGACGCCACCGTCAGCGTCGCGCCCAATGCCGCCAGCGCCGGGCCGAAGCTCGACGCGCT
>JBGSME010000355.1:0-2200 GCA_041740335.1 Bryobacteraceae bacterium
GCAAGAACAGCCTGGGCATGATTGGATTGAAGGGAACGCTGGCGGAGGTGGCCATGTTCGAGGAGATGATCCACAAGCTGGATCAACCCCCGCCGGCGCGTCGTAACATTGAGATCTCCGCTTACATGGTCCTGGGCACGCCGGAGAAAGGGACCGACCTCCCGCCACCGCTGATGGGAGTCGCGGCGCAGTTGAAGCAGCTTTTTCCGGACAACGGCTATCAACTACTCGAGACGATGCTGATTCGCGGTGTGGAAGAAGACGCCGGCGAGACCAGCGGGATTATGCCAGTTGCTGGCGAACCGCAGGACAGGCCGATTTACCAATTTCGCTATCAGCAATGCTCCATCACAGGCGAAGGCGCCGAGCGGCGGTTCCACCTGCAGAACATCAAGTTCGGCGGGCGAATCCCAATGAAGACCGATAAGGGCGTTGTGTACATCGATACCGGCGTGAACACGACCGTGGACATACGCGAAGGCCAAAAAGCCGTGATCGGTAAGGCGAGCTTGGGGCCGGGCAAGGAGTCTCTGTTTCTCGTGTTGTCGGTCCGCCTGGTGGAGTAACGAAGCCAGACGGCGCTTGCGCTGGCCGCCGGGACGATATAGAGTCTCGATCATGGCCGCCACAGCCGCGCCGGCTTCCTCAGCCGCCGCCCAAACGCCCGCTCACCAGCCGCTCCCGGAGCGCCTGTACTCGCTCGACGTCTTCCGCGGGCTCACCATGCTATGGATGATCTCGAACGGATTCGGACTCCGCTACTTTCAGGACGACCCGTCGCTTGCCTGGCTTGCGCGCCAGTTCACCCACGCCGATTGGCACGGCATGTTCGCGTGGGACCTCATCCAGCCGTTCTTCATGTTCATCGTCGGCGTCGCGATGCCGTTCGCCTTCCACAATCGTTCGCGAACTACGGCGCAGGTGATAAAACGCTGCGGGCTCCTGGTGATGTGGGGCATCGTGGCCCGGTCGATCAGCGCGGGAAAACCGAATCTCGATCTCATCAACGTTCTCGCCCAGATCGCGTTCACCTACTTTGTCGCCTATCTCGTGCTGGACAAGGGATGGCGCGTCCAGGCGCTGACCGCGTTCGCGTTGCTCGCCGCGCACACCCTGTTCTACCTGTTCGTTTCCGCGCCCGGGGTGGCCGGCGCCTGGGACAAGGACGCCAATATCGGGTGGTGGCTGGATGGCGCGGTGCTCGGCAAACACTGGGGCGGGGGTTACGCAACAATCAACTGTGTCTCGTCGGCCGCCAACACGATCTTCGGCGTGATGGCCGGCTGGCTGCTGTTTTCCTCGCGCGACGCGTCATCGAAGATCCGCACCCTCGCCATGTTCGGTGCGGCGGCGCTCGCCGCTGGTCTCGCGATGGATTTCGCAATTCCGAACATTAAAAAGATCTGGACCGCCACCTTCGCCATCTACTCTACGGGCTTTACTCTTCTTGCCCTGGCCTTGTTCTACTGGCTGCTCGATGTGAAACGCTGGCGCAAAGGGACCGTGATTTTTGGCATGATCGGCGCGAATTCGATCTTCATCTACCTGTTCCACGAGATTCTGCACAGGTGGCTCGACCAGACCGGACTCGTCTTCACCGGCTGGGCTATCGCCCTATGGCCGAACTTCGGCCATATGCTCAACGCGTGGCTCGTGATCGCGTTTCAGGTCTACGTCTGCTACTGGCTCTATCAAAGGAAGATATTCTTCCGCGTGTAACCCAAAATGGCAACGATCTACGATGTCGCGCGCATGGCCGGCGTGTCGACCTATACCGTATCGGCCGTCGTCAATCAATCCGCGCGCGTCAGTCCGGAACTCACCGAACGCGTGAATCAGGCCGTGCTCGCACTCAACTACACGGCAAACGAAGTCGCGCGAAGCCTGCCTTTGCGGCGCACCCGCACCGTCGGCATGCTGATCCCCGATATCGCCAATCCTTTTTACGCGAAAGTAGTACGCGGCGTGGAGGAACTACTCGGTGAGAACAGCTACACTCTTCAACTCGCCTCCACTTATAACTCGCCGGAGCAACAAGCGCGCCACGTGAGTGTTTTTCGCGCCAAACAGGCCGACGGGCTCATTGTGTTCTTCTCAGGCGGCGACGAAGCCGAACTGCGCGCCTTGGTCGACTCCGGCAAGGCGCTTGTGTTCGCGGGCCGCACTCCAGCGAGCTTTTCCGCCGATTGCGTGATCGCCG
>JBGSME010000356.1:0-6372 GCA_041740335.1 Bryobacteraceae bacterium
GGGATGGCACGGCGGCAGACGTCGCTTGCGGAGAGCCTGCGGGCCGAGGCTTCGCGGGAAGCCGAAAATGCCAATGCGATGCTCGAATTTCTGCGAACGGATTTGCTTTCGCAGGCGGGCGGTTACGCGCAGGCCGACGCATTGGCGAGGCCAGATCCCGATCTGAAGGTCAAGGTCGCTTTGGACCGCGCCGCCGAGCGTGTCGAGAAGAGATTTCATTCGCAGCCCGTGCTCGAGGCCGCGATGCGGCAGACGATTGGCGCGGCCTATAAGGATATTGGACTGGTTGGCGAGAGTCTTCCGCAACTGGAGCGCGCGCTCGAACTGCGCCGACGCGCGCTTGGCGCGAGCCACCGGGATACGTTGCAAACTCAGTATTCGCTGGCCACCGGATACCGGGACCGCGGAAGGTACGCCGAAGCGGAAGCTCTGTTGAAGCAAATCGTACCGATGGCACGGAAACAGTTGGGGCCGTCGCACCTGGAAACGCTGCGCGCCATTCGAGCCCTTGCGGCGAACTACCGCAGCCAAGGCAGGAACGAAGAAGCGGCCGCTCTCCACACAAGAGCGATCGAAATCGGAACGCGCACCGTAGGCGCCGGGCATCCGGAAACTCTGACGGCGATGAACGATCTGGGTTTGGTGCGCATGTATCAGGGCAAGGCGGAGGAATCGGCGGCGATTCACCAAAAGGTTTTGGAAGCACGGCGGAGGGTGCTGGGCCCGGAGCATCCGAGCACGTTGATTACGGCGCACAACCTCGCTTTGGCATGGTACAGCCAGGGGCGCAACGAAGAAGCGGCCGAACTGTTTCGGGATACGCTGGAAAAGCAGAAACGCGTGCTGGGTGGATCCCATCCACAGACGTTGCATACAATTTCGAACCTGGGAAATGTTCGAGGGGCCCAGGGGGATTTCGAAAAGGCGGCCGATCTCTATAAGACCGCCTGGGAGGGGCTTTCCTCCACCGAGGGCAATCGAAGCAGGGACACGCTGAACAGCATGGGCAACTACGCGAACGCGTTGCTCTCGATGGGCAAATTCGAAGAAGCCGAGGCGACGCAACGGAAGACGCTGGAACTGCGGATTGCGGCTTTCGGTGAAAGTCATGGGGAGACTGTGCGAGCCAAACTGAACCTCGGCTTGGCGCTTCGAGGAGAAGGGCGATACACGGAGGCGGAAAGATTGCTGGCCGAGGTGGTGGATGCGCGAACGAAACGATACGGCGCGAGCGATGGGTCCACGCTGTTCGCGCAATTTGAATTAGGAAGGCTCCTGGTGGCTGCCGGCCGGTCCGCGGAGGGCGACGTTTTGTTGCAGCAAGTGCTGGCGGCGCGCTCCAAATCCCGGGGAGCGCGGCACTCGGGCGTGCTCGATGTTCAGGATGCTTTGGCCGTATCCCTGCTGCAACAGAAGAAATTTCCGGAGGCGGCGGACATGCTGCGGAGCGTGGTGAAGCTCCGCTGCGAAGAAGCGGCGAATTCCTGGCAGTATCACTTCAGCAGGGCATTGCTTGGCATGGCGCTGGCGCTCGATGGCGGCGAAGCGGAGATGCTCCACGACAGCCTGGAGGCTCTCAACGAGCGGCGGACGCGTATCCCATCCGACTTCTGGCCCGACATTGACCGCGCCGCGGCGGTGCTGGCCGGCCTAAAGTAAGTCTCCACATTTCCTTCAAAAAAACTTGGCTGCGATGAGCGCCGATCCGGAATCTTGTCGCTTAGGTAACCAGGGCGGATTGGCGCAGACCGAATCTGGCGACCTTCCGCCTGGTGGGCGGCGTTGACCGGCCCACTCGCATCGACAAGGAGATACAAGGAATGAGTGAAAGCAAAGAAGGAATCAGGCAAAAACACCGCCGTGGATGTCTTATCTTATCGGCAGCCCTGTGCCTCTCGCCCGCACTTCAGGGTGCCTCGTGGTACGTAAAAGCCAATGCCGGCGGCAACGGCAATGGGAGCAAGAGCAAACCCTTCAGTTCCCTGCAACAGGTGGAAGCCGCCTCGGCCCCCGGGGACAGGATCTATGTTGTGCAGTCGCCGTCGAGTCAAGCACTCGACGGAGGCATTCAGTTGAAGAATGGGCAGAAGCTGATTGGGCTCGGCCCCAAAGTGACCCACGCCAATCAGAACAGCGCCCGCGCGAAGCTCACCAATACGATGCCGGCGCGGTACAACGGGGATGTAGTGCGGCTGGCAAATGACAATGTCGTCGAAAACATCCATTTCGACAATGCCTACCGGTCGTCGATCTTCGGCGTGAACTCGAAGGACGCCGAGATCCGGGACAACCTGATGACGCGCGATATGTCGGTACACAACCTGTTCGCGATCGAAGGCCCGGCACCCTCCACCTGCGCCGCGGTGAGCGGCTCGGCTGTTTGCACCGGAGAATGGCCGAATGGCTTCATCCTCTTTGCTCCGCAGACGAATCACTTCGGAGCAATCACGCTGCTCGCGTGCGGAGCCGAGGCGCGCAAGCCGAACGCCGATGTGTTAATCAAGACCACCAGTTATTGCCAGGCGATCGTGCCCGGCAGCGGATCGACGGCAAGCCCGGTGCACTACGACATCACGGGAAATGTCGTCCGCGACGGCAACTCCGACGGGATCATGATCATCAACGACACGGGCGTGCACGCGAACATGCGCGTGGAGGACAACCTGGTGAAGGATATCTCGCAGGCGCTGCCGGACCCCTCCTCGGTGGGCAGCACGAATCACGTGGTACGTTCCCGCGGCATCACGGTGATCACCATTGACGAGTCGGTTTCGAACCTCGATTTGAGCGACTTTACCGGTTCCAACCTTTCTCCGGTTGGGACATTCGCCTCGGACGGAATCGTGCTTCTCGCCGTCGGGCTCAACCCGCTGGTGAACGCCGAAATCGAGCATATTCTCATCGACAACCCGCAATTCACGGGCGAAGTGGTGAATGGCGACTCGATTGAAATCCAGCATCGCTCGAGCACCAACGGAATCCTGAACGTCGACATCAAGGACGCGATCCTGAAGGATCCGGCCAATGCCAATATCAAACTGATCGACTCCAGCAATCCGGTGAACGGAACATATCGGGTGACGGTGAAGGATTCGGTCCTGTCGAACATCAATACGAACGGAAACGAGGAATCGCAGATTCGCTACTTCGCGACTACTCCGGGAACCCAGGTGAAGGAAATCAGCCTCGACCTGAAGAATGTCAGGATCACCGGCGTAGGGCGCGGTTTTGGCGCTACGGTTACCGGCAACGTCAGCAACGTGGGGACTTTGAAGGTCAAGGTGGAGGACTCCTCATTTACCGGACTCACCGACGAGGCTTTCCAATGGATCAGCACCGCTTTGCGGACCACCGGAACGGTGGGCGGCGCCATCTTCGACCTCGGCGGCGGCCCGCTCGGGAGCCAGGGCCGGAATCGCATTTTCAACAATGGCGTGCCGGGATATGTGCCACCGGGCGCAGATCCGAACGGAATCGATACCCTGGAGGCCGGGCTTCCGGTGGTGTTCGATGCCGACATCTCGATCGCCAACGACCGGCCATCGCCCAACCCGGCGATTCAAGTTTGGGTGAACAACAACTACTGGGGTGGCGGCGCACCGGTATTTTCCACCAACAAGGGACAGGATATCTACGTCCCCGCGGGGAGTAACGTCACTTACAACCCTCCGGCGACGTATTTGACGACGGACCCGAACTAGCTTCCGCCGGGCGAACCGGAGTGTCTGCCCCGTCGTGAAGGCGGATGAGTCCCCAGCAAAAGCCGGGGACTCTTTTTTTTCGCTTGGACTAGCGGCGGATGAGTGTGGCGATGGCCTGGGCTTCGGCGGACAACCCTTCGCCGACCGGGCCGACGCCTTCGGCGGTCTTGAACTTCACCGAGACGCGATCGAGTACGACGCCGAGGACGGTGGCCAGCTTCTCGCGAATTGCGCCGCGATAGGAGGCGAGTTTGGGCCGTTCGAGAGTGACGGTGCAATCGACGTTGACGACATCGAAACCAGAGAGGCGGACAATTTGAAGAGCGTGATGGAGAAGGTGGAGGCTATCGGCGTCCTTCCACTGGGGGTCCGTATCGGAGAAGTGCATGCCGATGTCGCCCTGGGCCGCGGCGCCGAGAATGGCGTCGGTAACGGCGTGGGCGAGGACGTCGGCATCGGAGTGGCCGGAGAGCCCGAAATCGCTTTCGATCCGGACGCCGCCGAGAATGAGGGGACGTTCCGGTGTGGTGCGGTGACTATCCCAGCCGATGCCGGTTCGAAATTCACTCATCAATTTTTCTCCTGAGCGGGGGACTTTTCTTCTTCCAGGAACAGGCGCGCGAGATCCATGTCACCGGGGCGCGTGATCTTGATATTCCGATCGCTGCCGGGCACAACGCTCACCTCGACCTGTTCGAGACGCTCGACGAGACTGGATTCGTCGGTGCCGGTGAAGTTATCGAAGCGGGCTTTTTCGAACGCTTCCTTGAGAAGCGCGTAGCGGAATACCTGCGGGGTTTGGGCGAGCGCGAGCCGCTCGCGGGGAATGGTGAGGCGGATCTTGTTGCGATGGACTTGCTTGACCGTGTCCACGGGAACGATGCCGACGATGGCTGCTCCGCATTCGGCGGCTTCGTGCAGCACGCTCTCGATGATCTCCACGCTGATGAAGGGCCGGACGGCGTCGTGGACGGCGACCAGATCGGTGGCCGGATCGATCGAGGCGAGCGCGTTCTCGACCGAATCCTGGCGTGAGTCGCCGCCTTCGACGATCCGGACCGGTTTGCCTGGCGAACCGGCGGCAATCAGTTCCGCGGCCCAATCGCTGTCTTCAGGGCGGAGCGCGACCACGATTTCGGAAACAGCGCCGACGAGGGTGAATTTGCGGATCGTGTGAACGATGATCGGCTCGTCATTCAGCAGAAGGAACGGCTTGCGCGAAGGGCCCGATTTTTCGGAGGCGGCGCGGCCCATGCGGATGCCAAGCCCGGCAGCGGGGATGATAACGGAGACTCTCATATTGGATCGTGTTCCTGCATTTGGATGGGGCGGTTGGTGCGCGGGGCTCAGTCTCCGGTGGAAGCGCCGCCTGCCGTGGCGGCGTGCGTTTCCTTGCCGGAGGGGGCGTGGGACTGCGCCGGCGCCGCGGACGGACGTTCATGACGATCAAAGACCCCATGAATTTTGTCGTCGAAGCGCCCGAAGATCATCTTGCCGGCTGTGGTTTGCAGAACGCTGGTGACACTAATGTCGATGGTGCGGGAGATCATGCGGCGCGCGTTGTCGACAACCACCATGGTGCCGTCGTCGAGATAGGCGACGCCCTGGTTGTATTCTTTTCCTTCCTTCAGAATAAAGACCCGCATCGTTTCGCCGGGCAGCACCACGGGCCGGAGCGCGTTGGCAAGTTCGTTGATGTTCAGGACTTCGACACCGTGAAGCTGGGCAACTTTGTTCAGGTTGAAATCGTTGGTAACGATTTTGCAGGAATAGACCTTGGCGAGTTCGATCAGCTTCATGTCGACTTCGCGGACCTGCGGAAAGTCGTCCTCGAGGATTTGAATCCGCAAGTTCGCCATCTTTTGGATGCGCTGGAGGATGTCGAGGCCGCGGCGGCCGCGATTGCGCTTGGAGGAGTCAGCCGAATCGGCCACCATCTGGAGTTCGTGGAGAACGAATTGGGGGATGACGAGGATGCCGTCGAGGAAACCGGTCTCGGCGATGTCGGCAATGCGGCCGTCGATGATGACGCTGGTGTCGAGAATCTTAAAAGGTTGCGATGCGTTTTTTTCAGATCCGAACAGGCCGCCGAGAGCGGCGAGGTTGAGCATGTCGCCCTTGTTGGCACCCACGATGAGACCGACATAGGTCATCACCAGCAGGATTAGAATCTGGAGAAATGGGACAGTGGTTCCGCCCGCGGGAATTGCGCGCCCAATAACAAGGGAAACCAGGTAGGCTCCGAAAATGCCGAGGACGGAGCCGGCGGCGGCGCCGATGAGGCGTTTGAGGCTCATCGACTTGAGGCGGATTTCAAACAGGACGATGGCTACACCGGTCGCGGCAGCGGCGGCTGCCGCCAGCGGGGCATCAAGCTGGAAGGGCCTGAGCGCATAGGCGGCCGACGCGAGGATGATCACGAAGAATGCCCGAATGAAGAGAAGGTCGCTCATAGAGCACCGGTTGCGCCTGATAAAAGCAGTCCATTCATACGGCTATGCCCGGTTTCGAGTATATACCATCCATCGGGATGGAATGGCAATGAGCCCGTAGACGAAACGAGCCCTGATTTTCACCAGGGCTCAAAATCAAAACCAGAAGACAGACTGACTATAAAGCTTTGGCGAGTTCCTCTGCGAAGGCACTCGTGGGGCCGCCTTTGCCGCGGCGC
>JBGSME010000357.1:0-2041 GCA_041740335.1 Bryobacteraceae bacterium
CCATCTCCCAGGCCGGCGGACCCACCGCCGCAATCCAAGCCATCTACAACGCCTGGAACTTCACCCCCGGAACCGCTCCCGGAACCTGGGTGACCATTTCCGGTTCGAACCTCACGCCCGCCGCCCCCCAATCCTGGAATCTCACCGGCGCAAACACTCTCCCCGACATCCTAGGCGGAACCAGAGTCCTCATCGGTGGCGAACCTGCCGCGATCGCTTATGTCAGTCCCAGCCAGATCAACTCCCTCGTCCCCTCCGCCGTATCGCCCGGCCCGCTCTTGGTTGTAATCGAACACAACGGCTCCTCCGGACCCCGCTTCAACACCGTCGCTGCCCCAACCCAACCCGCCCTATATGCACCGTCAGGCCCCGGCGGAGCCTTATTCGTCACCGCCACTCTCGCCGGAACCGCAACCCTCATTGGCAATCGCCAGGCCGATCCCAGAGTCGTACGCGCCGCACTCCCCCGCGACACCCTCGACCTCTACATGATCGGGCTCGGCGCCACCGCTGACCCCGCCCGCTTCGTCACCAACCGTATCTTCTCCGGCGCCTACCCCATCGCTACGCCCATCTCGGTCACCGTGGACCGCCAACCCGCGCCCGTATCCTTCGCCGGTCTCGTGTCTCCCGGGCTCTATCAAGTCCGCATCACCGTGCCCGAAGGCCTCAGTCCCGGACCCCGGCCAATCGAGGTCGTGGCTGGAGCAACGCGCTCCGCCGGTGCCACGTTCCTCATGATCGATGCACCTGCCCGCTAGTTCCCGTCCCGCACCTAACCCGCCACTTCGCCGATCACCTTACCGCCGTTAATCGTCGCCCGCTCCGGACGGCCGTTGTGAAGAAATGTCAGGTCAAGATGATTCAGGCCGAGTAAGTGTAGGATAGTCGCATGAATATCATGCACGTGATAAGGCTTATCCACCGCGCGGAAGCCGATATCATCGGTGGCGCCGATCGTCTGCCCGCCCCTTACGCCGCCGCCGGCCATCCACATCGTGAACCCCCATGGGTTGTGATCGCGCCCATACTGGGCGCCTTTGCCCGTCGAATTTGAATCCGTGAATGGCGTACGGCCGAATTCCCCACCCCACACCACCAGCGTATCCTTCAGTAAGCCCCGCGATTCCAGATCAGCCAGTAACCCGGCAATGGGTCTATCGGAAACTTCGCACCACTTAGTGTGATTTTCCTCCAGCCCCGTATGCGCGTCCCACCCGCTCCCGCTTCCGCAATATACTTCCACGAAACGCACACCATGTTCCACCAGCCGTCGCGCCAGCAGGCAGTTCCCCCCGAAGCGTGCCGTCTTCTTCTCATCCATCCCGTATAACTTCCGGGTGGCCTCCGGCTCCTTGGTCAAATCCACCACGCCCGGAGCCTCCTGCTGCATCCGGAACGCCAGCTCATACGATTCCATCCGCGCGTCCAACTCATCATCGGAAGGATACTGCTCCGCATGCCGGACATTCAGCTCCCGCAGAAAATCCAGCCGGCCACGCTGCCGCCCCAGGCCCACCTTCGCCGGCGGAGCCAGATCGAGAATCGGAGGACCGTCTTTCTGGAAATGCGTCCCTTGATACATGGCCGGCAGAAATCCCGAACTCCAATTCGTCGGCCCGCCGCGCACTACTTTGTCATCGGTCAGCACAACGAACGAGGGCAGATTGCGGTTCGACGATCCCAACCCGTAGATCGCCCACGCACCCAACGACGGCCGCCCCGCAAGAATCGACCCCGTATTCATCTGCCGAACCGAACCAACGTGGTTCAATCCATCGGCCCAACACGATCGGATCACCGCCAGTTTGTCCGCATGCCCGGCGATATGCGGATACCAGTCACTAACCCAAAGCCCGCTTTGCCCATGCTGCTTCCACTTGCGCCGCGTCCCAACCAGCGGCATTCGATGCGACCCAGTGGCGCTCGTCACTGGAAGCTGGAACGAGTCCGGCGTTACGCTGCCCGCCAGCTTGTCCAACTCCGGCTTGGGATCGAAAAGATCAATGTGGCTCGGCCCACCTTCCATAAACAGGAAGAT
>JBGSME010000358.1:0-2812 GCA_041740335.1 Bryobacteraceae bacterium
TGCTGGGCTACTGCGGCCAACCCGAGGCCATCGCCAAAATCCTTGGCGCCATGCCCACCGGCGACGCCGATCCACAGCTTCAACTCCACTATGTCTATTGCCTCCGCGCCATCCCGGAAGGTTGGACGCCGGACCAGAAGAACAACCTCGTCCGCTGGTTTCAAAAGGCTTCCAAGTGGCGCGGCGGCGCCAGCTTCACCGGCTTCGTCAACCTGATGTTCGATTCCTCCCTCACCTTCTTCAACGGCGAGGAAAAGAAACTCGCCTACCGCCGCGTCCCCGAGTTCGCGCCCGCGGCGGACTACAAAGCGCAGATGGCCGAGCGCATGGCCAAAACCGGTTGGGCCGCGCCGAGCGTTCTATCCCGCTCCGGCGGCGTCGCTGCGATCAGTGAACAGGAGATCTTCGAATACCAGATGTTCGATCCCATGACCCTGCGCGCCAAACCCGAGCGCGGCAAGGATCTATTCGAAAAGGAATGCGCCTCCTGCCATCGTTTCGGTCCCACTGGCAATGATTTCGGCCCGGACCTCAGTACGCTCAGCGCGCGGTTCAAAAAGAAGGATATCCTCGAAGCCATTCTCTGGCCGTCGAAAACAATCTCCGATCAATATGGCAGCTTCATCGTCGACACGAAGGAACTAGGCCCGGTGAATGGCTTGCTCGTGCAAGAAGACGATGCAAAGATCGTGCTCAAGACCGGCGATTCGCCCAAGCCGATCGAGATCTCCAAGGCCGACGTTCAGGGCCGGCGCAAGTCCGATGTATCGATCATGCCTGAAAAGCTGCTTGACGGCTACAGCCAGGGCGGCATCGCGGATCTGCTTGCATACCTGATGAGCGCCCCGCCGAAGCAGTAGCCGACCTTCAATCATCGGCCAAGTTGAATGCGGATCGCGAGTGACTACTTCGATCCCCCCAGACTCGCGCGCCGGAACAGCAAACCCGATGCGGTGAATGACACCGCCAAGACACCATGCCCGATGGCCATTCTCCGCGCCATGTCGGGCGGCGCGCCCGAAGGGAGTGTCAAGGCAATCAGCGCAAGCGTAGCAGCCATCACGAACAGCGTGCGGGCCAATCCTGGAGCTCTCAATCGTGCCAGCCATGCCCCAACGACCCCGACTGCGAGTACGCTGAAGTACAGCAGGTTTGCTGGATTCTCCGAGTCCGAGACATGAACCATGTTGGACCACCCCAACGCAAACCCCGCCACCAGCGCAAGTCCAACGCCCGCCTTGTAAGACCACGCGGTCATCTTCCTCGCGATCAGCCCATATGCCAGTGCCGTCCCGAAAAATAGGACATACGCGAATACAAATGCCCCAAAGGGCCAGTTCCATCCGTCCACCAACCGCGATGCCACCAAGGGCGCCATCAACAGGCCCAAGGCCACCAGCGCTGCGCGCAGTATCGCCTTTCCTAGTTCCGGCATATGAGTTGTGTTCTCCCTGATGACTCCCACCAAAGTCTCGAAAAAGATCCATATTGCGAGCCCGAACAGTCCCCGCTTCGCGTCCTGGCGCTCCCTGCACAGGTCGTGAAACGTCTGCGACATCCCCTCGCCGAACCGCTCACGGAAAGGCCGCGGATACAGCCGCAGCAGCATCGTATACCACGTCTGGTAGCGCCGGCCCGCGACGTCAGTGGCCATGCGCCAAACGTCCTTCCGCCACCGCCACCACACCCCGATACCGCTTCAGCTCCGCTTTGAGCGCCGCCCGCCCCGCACTGGTGAGCTCGTAATAGATCCGCCGCTCGTCGTCCATCTCCGGATCCACCCGCTTATCGCTTTCCTGGATCAGCCCGGCTTCCATCATCCGCCCCATCGCCCCATACAGCGTCCCCGGGCCCATCTTCGCCTTGCCCTGCGAGTCCGCCTGGACCTGTTTCATGATCCCGTACCCGTGCAGTTCCCCCGTCGAAAGCGCCAGCAGGATGTGCAGCACTGCGGGAGTCAGTGGAGCTTGCGCCGTGCTCTTCTTCGCCATGCTTCAATACTATATCCGTTGCGGATATAGGTCAAACAGAACTTAACTGGAAAGCACTCCACCGCCAATCCGGCAGATTGTCCTTGACTGGATCTACTCAGATGACTGCTAGAAGCTGAACGTAAACTCCCCCGCCGTATTCACCCACGTATCCCGCGTCCGTATCGCCGGCACCGAACCGAACGCGTCCCCCTCCGTCCGGCCCCGAAACACCCGCGTCGTCGCTCCCAACCGGAAATGCTCATTCCGGTCCAATGCCACGCTCACGCCCAACAGCGCATAGTATCCCCACCCACTTCGTGACCGGCACACCGGACAGTCAATTTGGAAGTTGTTCCCGAATGGCTGCCGCACGCGCTCCTGATACCGCATATAGGCGCCCCCACCACCCGCCGACAACAAGACCCGCTTGATCGGAATCACTGCCCGGCCGCCCATCGGAACCAGGAACTGATAGTCCTTGATCCGCAAATCCCCAAAGTCGCTCTCATAAAATTCCCGCACCTTCGCCGCATGGAATATCGTGTCCAACCCGATGTCAGCCTGAAAATTTCGCGCGAATCGATATCCGTATCCAACCCGCACCACCGGGCTCGACGCCAGATACGGCTTCACGTCCGCGCCCGGTACGCCACCGCCACCGCCCACCGAAAAGAAATGCCGCCGGTAGAGTGATTGAGCGGTCATCGGCATTGCCAGCAGTACGAGCCATGCGATGCTTTTCATGTCTCCTGGGACGAGAGTGCCTTCCTCCCGGTTTCAACTCACTTGCACTCCGGCCAAAGTTGCGGTCTCATTGAAACCATGCGCACTCTCCGCAC
>JBGSME010000359.1:0-7838 GCA_041740335.1 Bryobacteraceae bacterium
GTCAACCTCGGCGGCGGCTTCCCGGCCACCTACAACACTCCCGTCCCCGCGCTGTCCGCCTACGCCGATTGCATTCGCGTCGCTCTCGGCCGGCACCTCTCCGGATTCGCGCCTCATGTCATGCTCGAACCCGGCCGCGGCCTGGTCGGTGACGCCGGCACCATCGTCACCGAAATCGTTCTCGTCTCTCAACGCGAACCCGCCGGCCCCCGCTGGGTCTACGTCGACGCCGGTAAATTCGGCGGCCTCGCCGAAACGATGGATGAGTGCATCCAGTACAACTTCCGCCCCCTCGCGGCAACTTCCGGACCGGACGGCCCCGTCGTCCTTGCCGGCCCCACCTGTGACTCAGCCGATATCCTGTATGAGAGGACTCCGTATCGCCTCCCTCTCGATCTGCGGGAAGGCGATTGCCTGGAGATTCTCAGCGCCGGGGCCTACACCAGTAGCTACTCATCGGTAGGCTTCAACGGGTTCGCGCCCCTGGCTACATATTTCGTATGAAGAGGTAATCGGGTGCCCATACTGCTCGCCATTGTCGCCGCCGCGGCCTACGCTGCCGGCGGCGTCTTTATGAAACAGTCAGCCGGACTCTCCAAGCTCACCCCCGCGTTGGCTGTCTTTGCCTGCTTCGTTTTCGGCTCCGCCATTCAGGCCGTCTCCATGCGCGATTCCGAAATGAGCAATAACTACGTCATTGTCCTCGGCCTTGAAGCCGCAATGGCGCTCGTGTTGGGTATGATCATGTTCAACGAAACGCTGTCGCTCTCCAAGGTAACCGGCACCTTCCTGGTCGTAGCCGGTGTGACGATCCTGCGGATGCAGTAGTCTACTTGCCGCCGATTCGGAACGCCAGCCCCACCGTGAACGCGCGCGGATAACCTGGCGTCGCGTGGATCCCCGCCGCCGCCGGACCGTTCCTGTACGGCCGCGATTCCACCAGATTCTGCACTTCGTAATAACTCCGGTTCATTACGTTGTCGGTCGCAAATTGAAAGTCCACTCCCCGGCGGATCCGGCGCACGAGGCTGAAATCCCAAACGGTGTGCCCAGCCGCCAGCGGACCCGCATCCAGACCGTCCAGCCGGTAATGATTGATGGCCCGCATCCGGACCGAAGACGTCCAGCCCCGCCAATTGGCGAGCGTCAAAGACGCGTTCGCGGTAAAGTGTGGCGCCCGGTCCACGTAGATACGCGGTGTCTCCTCGCGGTAGTAGGCGTTGCCCACCTTAGTAACTCCCGCGCTTAGAAAGAGGGATCGTGTCAGTTCCACCGACGCCTTGGCCTCGTAGCCGTAAGCCCGGCTCGGGCCATATAGTTCGAGCGAACCGTCGTCGGCGATGTAGACCATCTCGTTCGATCGATGAATGAGAAATACATCGCTCGACAAAGACACACGCGAGAACCGCGCCGAGGCGCCGGCCTGATAAAAGTCCGTCGTGGCAAGCTTCGGTCCGGCTGGATTCTTGCTGATGCTCCTCGCATCGATCGACGCAATCCCGCGCCCGTAGTTGGCATGCACCGTCACCGGAAGCCGCCGCGAGGGCGTGTACGCAAGGCCAAACTTGGGCTGCCATCGTCCGGCGTTCTGCGCCGTCGATCCGTTAACCGGATCCAAACGGTCCCGAATGTCGAAACGAAATGCATCGAACCGCAGCCCACCCTGCACCAGCAGCCGGCCCGTGAATAAGGTCAAGCTCTCCTGCGCGTACCCTGCCCCGTTCGTAACATCGGCGTGATTCCGGGTAAGGTTCGCCACCGGATCGCGGTTCACGCGCGAGTACAATCCTACGTTGATCTGGTTGGCATGAAAGTTTCCGCCGGCCGTGAAGATACTAAATCCCTCACCGACCCGGTGCGACCGCGTATATTGCGTGTTGGCTCCCTGCTGCAGCCGCGAATCGTGCTGCTGGATCCCATCCCCGTTCACCGGATCGTTTAGGAAGTAAGTGAAGTTCGAATACAGATCGAAAAGCGAACGCCCCAGAAACGCGTCCACCTTCCATGACGATCCATCGGCGAAATCCTGCCGGTAGTATCCCGCGAGCGTCCCCATGCCGATTCGCCCGCCTTCGCCCGGATCGAGAAACCCGAAACGGGCAAGCCGTCCCGCCACCACTTCCTCCAAAGGGATCTGGCCCGAAGAGTCAAAACGATTCCGGCTCGCGTTGAACTTCACCGAAAACGCCCGCTGCCCGCTCAACCGGTGCGTAAGGTTTCCGGTGGTGTTATCACGCCGGTAGTCAAGCGGCTTCACGAACGGACCGTCACTATGGGACCCTTCATAGGCCACGTAGCTATCTACGTTCCGCCAGTTCGGACTGTATCCCAGAAACCCGCGCTTCGTGTTGAACGATCCGCCCTGTATACGCGCCGTCCACTGGTCCGCCAGACTTTCGCGAAGCCTTATGTGGACCACGCCCAATCCCGAGAAATCGCCATATTCCGGACTGAACGGGCCGTTCACGATCGTCGTCTCTTCCACCAACTCCGGCGACAGCGACTTCAGCGCCCCGAGATACCCCTGGCCATGCCCCTGCGTCGTCTGGTTCTGTTGGATGTTGTCCACCAGAACCTTCAATCCGCCGTTGCCGCCGCCATGATCCAGGTTGAACCCGAATCGCCGTATCTCAACCGATTTCCCGCCGCCCTCATGCTGCCCCGCATTGATTCCCGCCTCGAGTAAGTGAAAGACCTGGTCATCGCGCGAGAACAACGTGCGCTCGAAAACTTCCTTGTTTCTGTGATCTACATCCGGCTGCAGCGGTGCGGCGGTAATCACGATGGAGGTGCGCACCGGCGCAATCGTCTCGTCCTGCCCGGCGGCAAGGCCAGCCAGCAAGCCAAGAATGAGGGCAATACGCATGGATCTCCGTAGCACGAACTCTGAAATCGTAACACACACTGAGGTGCTCGTGTGTCAGTCTATGGCTAGGATACGAACCATGCCAGGTTTTGGATGTGTGTTAATTCGGAAGCCGGATCCCCAACTGGCCGGCAGTTTCCTGAAGCTGCTTGTCCGTGGTCAACAAAACCGCCACGTTCCGGCGCGCCAGCACCAGATACAGAGCGTCATAGACTGACCGGCCCGTCGCCCGCGCCAGATCGAGCGCCTCCGCCGCAAGCGCCCCGTGCGGTTCGAAACGCGTCACGAGACCGACGCATTGCCCCCGCTTCCGCTCCGCCTGATCCGGGTGAAGCTGGCTCGCCCGCACGTACTTCCAGATCGCGTTCGCCGTCTCCGGGATAAACAGTTCCGGAGCCAGCACCACCTCGGCGTCGGAAAGCGCCTCGGTGAACGCCGGTTGCGGCGCCGCTCCAAGCACAGTCCGGATCGCGGCACTCGCGTCCAGAACAACGATCAACGGTTGCGATCCTCGGCGATCAGGTCCTCGGGCGTTGGCACCTTGTCAAAGTCGATCTTCACCGGATCCCGACGGATTGCTTCAAGCAAAGCCCGCCGCTCGGAAATGCCATATGCGGAACTCCCCAGCGCCTCTTCGATCAGAATCAGCGCCTGTTGAGAAATAGAACGCCGCTCGCGCGCCGCCAAATTCCCCAGTTGCGCAGTCACAATCTCCGGTAGCTCCCTAATCTGCAATGCCATAGCACACCCACTATACCACACTTCACCCAATCCACAACTCATCCAATCATAATTTACCAGGAATGCCGGCAACTGTATGCGACATGCGTGCAGAACGCATCACGGCCGACGCCACCGCCTCCGCCGCAGCCACACCCAACGCCGTTAAGTCCGCTCGATCCTCACCCGCCGATAGCGCAAACGTAATGTCCCCGTCCGAGGTCGTCCAGACCGGCGTGATCGTCCGTGCCACCCCGATCGAACCAAATTGCGCCAACTTGTTCGCCTCGATCTTGTTCAACCGCGCGTTCGTCGCAACCACTACAAGAGTAGTATTTTCCTTCTTAAACCCGCCCCTTGCCCCGCGCTTCAACTGATACGCCATATCCGCGAAATCCCGGCTCTCCGCCGAAACACGCGCCCCCGCCAGGATATGCCCGCTTTCCGGATCCCGCACATCGCCAAACGCATTCACCGCCGCCAGCGCCGCCACCCGGATCCCCGCATACGGGCCGTCCAGCCAAACCGTCGCCGATCCAATCCCGGTTTTCATCGCCTGCGCCATCCCGTACAACTTTCCCACCGTAGCTCCCGTCCCTGCACCCACACTCCCCTCTTCGACCTCTGCATCGCTCGCCGCCGCCGCCGCCGCAAAACCCATCTCCCGCCCCGGCCGGATCCCTTTTTTCCCGATCCCCAGATCGTACAGAATCGCCGCCGGAACCAACGGCACCACACCCGCGCCCGTCGGAAAACCGTATCCCTTCGACTCCAGATATCGCACCACTCCCGCCGCCGCCTCCAACCCGAACGCGCTTCCCCCCGCCAGGCACAGTCCGTGGATCTTTTCGTTCAGATGCATCGGCGTTAAAACGTCCGTCTGGGACGATCCCGTCGCTGACCCCCGTATGTCCACGCCGGCGGTTGCTCCCCCCGGGCAAAGAATCGCGGTGCAACCCGTCACTGCGTCAAGGTCGGTGGCATGGCCGACAAGAATGCCCGGGATATCGGTAAGGCCTTTCATCGCGGTCCTGTTATACGCTGTGGCCTATGGTAGCATCGGCTTTAGCGGCGCAGGCGCTGCGGAACCCCGTGCTTGATTTTCTAAAAGGGCCCATCCTCAATCTCCAAAATTTCGTCACTCTAACTGGGCGTGCTTTTCTCAACATGTTCCGCTCGCCCCATTACGGTGGCGATATCGCCATTCAGATGGACATCATCGGCGTGGGCAGCATTCCCATCGTGCTCCTCGTCGGATTTTTCACCGGCGCTGTCATCACGATGCAAATGGCCCGCGCCCTCAATCAATACGGCGCCAGCGGGCAAGTGGGCCAGATCGTTTCGATCACGCTGGTCCGCGAACTCGGCCCCGTCCTTACCGCGATCCTCGTCGCCGGCCGCAACGCCTCCGGCATGGCCAGCGAACTGGGCTCCATGAAAGTCACCGAACAAATCGACGCCATGCGCGCCCTCGGTACGGACCCCGTTCAGAAACTCGTCACTCCTCGCCTCATCGCCACCGGCGTGATGCTACCCCTCCTCACCATCATTTCCGATTTCATGGGACTCGTCGGTGGCTACATCGTCGGCTGCATCCTCCTCCGCCTCACCACCGGATCCCAGTTCTGGTCCAGTTCCTGGCAGGCCCTCGAATACAACGACGTTGCCCAGGGGCTCCTCAAACCCCTCATTTTCGCCATCGTCATCGCTCTCGTCGGATGCCACTACGGCATCTCCACCACCGGTGGCACGCAAGGCGTGGGTAACTCCACCACCAAAGCCGTCGTTGTAAGTTGCGCCTGGATCATCGTGCTCACTTACTTCATCGGATCCTTCTTCATCAACCTGGGCTAAGTAATGTCTCAGAGCGATGAGTCCAACGTTCTCAAGCTCGAAGGCGTTACCGTCCGCTATGACGACGTGACTGCCCTCGACAACGTGGACCTGACGCTCAAGGAGGGCGAGACCTGCGTCATCCTCGGCGCCGCCGGCAGCGGCAAAACCGTGCTCCTCAAAGCAGCCCTCGGTCTCATCAAGCCCGACGAAGGGAAAGTCTATCTCTTCGGGCAGGACACCAGCCAGATGGACGAAGACGAACTCCGCGAGCTCCGCAGCCGCATGGGAATCCTTTTTCAGGAAGGCGGACTCTTCGATTCGCTCACCATCGAGGAGAACGTCGCCTACCCGCTCGAAAATCAGAAATCCCTCCGCCGCCCCGCCGAAGAAATTTCGTCCCGCGTCCGCGAAGCCCTCCGCTTCGTCGAGCTCGAACACACCCTGGAAAAGGTGCCCAGCGAGTTGTCCGGCGGCATGCGCCGGCGTGTCGGCATCGCCCGTGCCGTCGTCACCCGCCCCGCTCTCGTCTTGTACGATTCCCCCACCGCCGGCCTCGATCCCATCACCGCCAACCTCATCATCGCGCTCATCGCCAAAGAGCGCGATACCCGCAACACCACCACGGCCCTCGCCACCCACCGCTACCAGGACGGGCATTTGCTGGCCAACTACCGCTACAATGCAAAGATTGACCGGCTTGAACTGGCCACCGAGAACGGTGCCGGCCGGTCCACTCGGACCCGGTTCGTTGTCCTCGGTGAAGGACGGATCGTTTTCGAAGGAACGCAGGATCAGTTGGAGAGTACCTCCGACCCCTATGTGGCTAAGTTCGCCAGATTTGACAGAATGAAGTCATGAAAGGATTGTTCTAGAGCGGATGCCATCCTCGAAGAAAATCGCGTGGGCGCAACTCCGGGTGGGCATTGTCGCCGCCATCGCCATGGTCATCCTGGCGGTGCTCGTCTTTCTCCTCACCGGCGACACCAAATTCTTTCAGGAGCAGGTTACCGTCTACACCTACCTCCCCGATTCCGCCGCCCTCGCCAACGGCGCCGACGTCCGCCTCAACGGAATCATGGTCGGCAAAATCGCATCCGTCGACTTGTCTTCCGAACCCGTTGACACGTCCAAGCCGAATGACCGCCGCGCCGTCAGAGTCGCCATGGACATTGACAAAAATCGCCTCCACCAGATCCCCACCGATTCGCTCGCCAGCATCTCCGCCGCCAATGTCCTCGGCACCAAGTACATCAATATCAAACGCGGCAAACGCGCCGATTCGGTCGCGCCCGGCGGCGAGCTCGAAGCCAAGGACGTCAGCGGTTACGAGGAAGTCGTCGAGCAAGGATACTCGTTTCTCGCCTCCGCCGAAGAGATGCTGAAACGGGTAGACAGCCTCGTGAAGGTCATCGAAAGCGGCGAAGGCAGTATCGGTAAGTTGGTTCAGGATAACCAGCTCTACGACAACCTCAACGGAACCGCCGCCGAAGCCCGCAAGATCGTCGCGCAGATGAACACCGGCAAAGGTACCCTCAGCCGCATGCTCTACGACGAAGTGCTCCACGACGATATCCGCACCGCCATCGCCCGCACCAACTCACTCCTCGAAGGCGTTCAGCAAGGGCAGGGTACCGCCGGTAAGCTCCTCAAGGATCCCGCCCTCTATGAGGATCTCCGCAAAGTTACCGGCGAGGTCCGCACCCTGGTGGCCGATCTCAACGCCGGCAAAGGCACCATGGGCAAGCTCCTCAAGGACGAGGACTTCCATAAACAGTTGCAGGGGACCATCGGCCGCATGGACACGCTCCTCGACAAGATCAACACCGGCGAAGGCACCCTCGGCCAGATGGTGGTCAATCCCCAACTCTACGAATCCCTCAACGGCACCTCGCGCGAGTTCCACGAGTTCATGCAGGACTTCCGCAAGAACCCCAAAAAATTCCTGAGCATCAAGCTGAGCCTGTTCTGAAGACACTCATTGTCAACGCCGACGATTTCGGTTTCACCCGCGACGTCAACGAAGGGATTGTAGAAGCTCACCGCCGCGGCATTCTCACCTCGACAACCATCATGGCCACCGCAGCCGCCTTCGGCCATGCCGTCGAGCTCGCCCAGGCCAACCCCACTCTCGACATCGGCGTCCATCTGGTTCTGGTCGGCAGCGGCCGTTCTCTCCATCGCGGCGTCCCCTTCCCGGAAACCGTACCCAAACTCCTGGCCGCGCTCGCCCTCCGCCGCATCGATATCGAAGCCGAGCTCGACGCCCAGATCGCCGCCGTCCTCAAAGCCGGTCTCCGCCCCACGCACCTCGACAGTCATAAACACACCCACCTCCTGCCCCCGGTCCTGAACGCCGTAGCCCGCCTTGCCAACCGCTACGGCATCCGCTGGGTCCGCCGGACACTGCCGGTCGAAG
>JBGSME010000360.1:0-5230 GCA_041740335.1 Bryobacteraceae bacterium
TGGGATCGAAATCGCGGTCATGAGTGAGAATCACGCGATTGGTTTCGGCGGCCTTCGCGAGCACGGCGCTATCGGTGCCGGCTCCGAGACCCAGTTCGGCGATGGTGGCGACGTTGAGGTTGCTCTCGCGTAGGAATACGATCGCGCCGGGATGCACGGAGGCGTCGGCGAGGAATGCGAACTCGGCCAGTTTCATTGGTTCGCCTCAATGTCGGCGGTGGCCGCCGGAGAACGCACGATTTCCGCCGCGAACAGGATGGCCGAGGCGGCGTCGTCCTTCTGGATGGCGGGGTAGCCCTTCAGGATATCGGCGATCGAAGCTCCGTTGGCAAGGATCTCCAGGATGAAGTCGACACTGATGCGGGTGCCTCGCAGGATCGGTTTTCCTCCGAGGATGGCGGGGTCAGTAATAATGGGCGGTTCGGCCGGTTCGCTCATTGTTTCAGCCTAGCAGGAGGCGGCAGGGGTTGCAGTACCAATTGGATTGAAACCGGATGGGGGCTCGTGGTCAAATAGGAGTTACACCCAAACAGCGTTAGGAGGCCTTCGATTGGAAAAATCCATCCTCGCCCTGGAGGACGGTAGCGTCTTCGAGGGCAGGAGCTTTGGTGCGCGCGCGGTGCGAAGCGGCGAAGTGGTTTTCAATACTTCGCTCACAGGGTACCAGGAAATTTTCACCGATCCGTCTTATTGCGGCCAGATCGTGGTTCTAACCAATCCACAGATCGGCAACTACGGATCGAACGACGATGATTGTGAGTCCGCCCAGCCCTTCATCGAGGGTCTGGTGGTGCGGGATTTTTCCCCGCTGGCATCCAACTGGCGATCTGAACTCGGCGCGGAGCGGTTCCTGGAACGGAGCGGTGTTCCGATCGCATCCGGCATCGACACGCGGGCGTTGGTAAGGAAGCTACGCTCCGGCGGTGTTTTGCGCGGCGTGTTGTCCGGCGAGGGCGGCGATCCGGCCGAATTGGTAAAAATGGCCCGCGAAGTTCCCTCCATGGCGGGGCTCGATCTGGCAACTCAGGTATCCACGGCCAAACCGTACCAATGGTCTGACGGCGTGAAGGCGTGCTCGCCCTCCGAACGGATACCCGACGCAGCCGAGGCACGGCATCACGTGGTGGCCTATGATTTCGGCATCAAACGCAATATTCTGCGGAGCCTTGTACAGGTGGGCTGCCGCGTCACGGTGGTGCCGGCGTTGACTCCTTCGAGCGATGTGCTGGCGTTGAAGCCGGATGGCGTTTTCCTCTCCAACGGTCCCGGCGATCCGGAGCCGCTCGAATACCAGGCCGCGCAGGTGCGGAACCTCGTTGGTAAAGTTCCCATCTTCGGAATCTGCCTGGGCCATCAGGTGCTTGCGCTCGCCCTCGGCGGCAAGACGTTCAAGCTGAAGTTCGGTCATCGCGGCGGCAATCATCCGGTACTCAACTACAGAACCCGGAAGGTGGAGATCACCTCCCAGAACCACGGCTTCGCGGTGGATCCGGATTCGCTGAACGCCGGTGACATCGATTTGACCCATGTCAACCTGAACGACGACACGCTCGAAGGGTTCCGCCATCGCAGTGAGCCCCTGTTTTGCGTACAGTATCATCCGGAAGCGGCGCCCGGTCCACATGATTCGCGCTACCTTTTTGACGAGTTCGCCGCACTGATGGAAGAGCACAAGAAGGCCTAACGACGAATGCCGAAAAGGACAGACCTGAAGAAAATCATGATCGTGGGCTCCGGGCCCATCGTGATCGGACAGGCGTGCGAGTTTGACTATTCCGGAACGCAGGCCTGCAAAGCGCTCCGCGCCGACGGCTACGAAGTAGTTCTGATCAATTCGAACCCGGCGACGATCATGACCGATCCGAATCTGGCCGACCGCACCTATGTGGAGCCGATCACTCTCGAATACGCCGAGGAGATCATCAAGAAGGAGCGGCCCTGCGCGCTGCTTTCCACCGTTGGCGGGCAGACGGGCTTGAATCTTTCGATCGCGCTGGCTGAGGCGGGCGTGCTCGACAAGTACGGCGTTGAGCTGCTCGGGGCCAAGGTGGAGTCGATCAAGAAGGCCGAGGACCGGTTGTTGTTCAAGGACGCCATGAGGAAGATCGGGCTCGAGACGCCGCGGTCGCTCCTGGTGAACAACGTCGAAGCCGGACTCGATTTCGCCGCCAAATGGGGCTATCCGGTGGTGCTGCGGCCGAGCTTCACGCTGGGCGGGTCCGGCGGAGGCATCGCCTACAATCTCGAAGAACTCGAGGAGGTGCTGCAGCGCGGCATCGATATCTCGCCGGTGGGCGAGGTGCTGATCGAGGAGAGCGTGCTCGGGTGGAAAGAGTATGAGCTCGAAGTGATGCGCGATCTGGCCGACAACTGCATCATCATCTGCTCGATTGAAAATTTCGACCCGATGGGCGTCCATACCGGGGACTCGATCACCGTGGCGCCGGCCCAGACGCTTACCGATCGCGAATACCAGATGATGCGCGACGCTTCGCTCGCCTGCTTGCGCGAGATCGGCGTCGATACCGGCGGATCGAACGTGCAATTCGGATTGAATCCGAAAGACGGACGGATGGTGATCATCGAGATGAATCCGCGCGTATCGCGATCGTCCGCGTTGGCGTCTAAGGCCACCGGATTCCCAATCGCCAAGATCGCCGCGCGGCTGGCGGTGGGCTACCGGCTTGACGAAATTAAGAACGACATCACCCGCAAGACGCCGGCTTGTTTTGAACCCACGCTCGACTATGTGGTCGTGAAGATCCCGCGTTGGCAGTTCGAGAAATTCCCCGGCGCCGAACCGGTGCTCGGCACGCAAATGAAGTCAGTGGGCGAGGTGATGTCGATCGGCCGGACGTTCCAGCAGGCGCTGTCGAAAGCGGTGCGAAGTCTGGAAGTGGGTAAATCGTCGTCCAAGGAAGTGTACGACGAGGCGCTGATTCCCAACCGGCTGATCACCCCGAATCCGGATCGCTTGGCCTACATCCGGTTCGCGTTTCAACTCGGCCGGACCGTCGAAGATGTTCAGGAACTCACGAACATGGATCCGTGGTTCCTGCGCCAGTTCCGCGATCTGATCCTGCTCGAGCAGGACCTGCAAGCCAACGACACGCTGGAAACGGTATCCGCGGAGCGAATGCGCGAAGCCAAACGCGCAGGGATTTCAGACCGTTGGCTGGCGCGATTCTGGAACGCGGATATGGATGCGGTCCGGGCCAGACGCAAGGAACTCGGCGTGACGGCGGTGTTCAACCGCGTGGATACGTGCGCGGCTGAGTTCGAGAGCTTTACACCGTATCTGTATTCGAGCTACGAAGGGGAATGCGAGGCCGATCCATCCGACCGCAAGAAGGTGCTGATCCTCGGATCCGGCCCGAACCGGATCGGGCAGGGAATTGAGTTCGACTATGCCTGCTGCCACGCCTCGTTCGCGCTCCAGGAGTTCGGATGCGAATCGATCATGGTCAATTGCAATCCGGAAACCGTGTCCACCGACTATGACACCTCAGACCGATTGTACTTTGAGCCTTTGACGTTCGAAGAAGTGATGAACATCGTCGACATGGAAAAGCCGCACGGTGTCATCGTTCAGTTCGGCGGGCAGACGCCGCTTACTCTCGCGCTTCCGCTGAAGGCCGCCGGCGTTCCGATCATCGGGACCGATCCCGAGAATATCGATCTCGCCGAGGACCGGAAGCGCTTCGGAAAACTACTCGACGACTTGAATATTCCCGCGCCGCCAAGCGGAACAGCCACCAGTCTCGAAGAGGCGGTCCACATCGCGCGCGGACTCGGATTCCCGGTGCTGGTGCGGCCGAGCTACGTGCTGGGCGGGCGGGCCATGACGATCGCCTACGACGAAGATACTGTTTCGCGCTACATGCGCGAGGCGGTCGTGTTTTCCCAGGATCGGCCGGTGTTGATTGACCGCTTTCTCGAAGACGCCACCGAAGTGGACGTGGATGCTTTGTGCGATGGCGAAAATGTGCTGATCGCCGGGATCATGGAGCACATCGAAGAGGCAGGCGTGCATTCCGGCGACAGTTCGTGCGTACTGCCGCCCTTTTCGATCGGCGAAGTGGAACTGGCCACCATTCGCGACTACACCGAAAAACTGGCGCTCGCGCTAGGCGTGATCGGACTGATGAACGTGCAATACGCCATCAAGGAAGGGCGCGTTTATGTCCTGGAGGTCAACCCCAGAGCGTCGCGGACTGTGCCGTATGTCAGCAAGGCCACCGGCGTTCCGCTGCCGAAAATCGCTGTTGGATTGATGCTCGGCAAGAAGCTGTCTGATTTCGCGGACATCACCGGCGGGCGCACCACCGGTGTCTTGCCCGTGCCGATGTTCTTCGTGAAGAGCCCGGTTTTTCCGTTCAACAAGTTTCCCGGCGTGGACCCGGCCCTCGGACCGGAAATGAGATCCACCGGCGAGGTGATGGGCGTCGGGATCAATTTCGGAGAAGCGTTCGCCAAGGCGCAATTGTCGGCTGGAACGCCGCTGCCTCCGAAGGGGACGGTCTTCATCAGCGTGAATGACCGGAACAAGGCCGACGCGGTCGAACTGGGCCGGCGGTTCGTCGACCTGGGGATGGAGATTGTCGCCACGCGCGGCACCGCGTCCGCGCTGAATGCCGCCGGCATCAAGTGCAGAACCGTGTTCAAGGTGAACGAAGGCCGGCCAAACGCGGTGGACCTGCTGAAAGGCGGATCTCTCCAACTGGTGATCTACACTTCCACCGGTGCGCATTCGTTCACCGATGAGAAGGCTATCCGCCGGTCGGCTGTGTTTTATCGCGTGCCCTGCATCACCACGATGAGCGCGGCGCGCGCGGCCGTCGAGGCAATGGCGTCGCGCAAGCGCGATCCAATCCGGGTCTGGAGCTTGCAGGAAATTCACGCCGGGCAACGGACGGTCGGCTAGGGGCCAGCCAATCCGGTCAATTGGGCTAGGCCAATCCAGGCCATCCAATATGGTATTGTCGGGTGAGTGGCTGCTCTGGACAATCTCTCGCTGAACAGCTCGTCGGTGGTCCCGCTCTACCGCCAGATTGAAGAGCAAATCCGTTCTTTGATCGACGCCGGGCAACTGCGCGATGGGGACCGGCTGCCGCCCACTCGGGAATTAGCTGACTCGCTGGGCTTGAATCGCGCCACGGTAGCGGCCGCGTACCGCGCGCTCGAGGAAAGCGGATTCTTGCGCGGGCACGTTGGCCGCGGAAGCTTCGTC
>JBGSME010000361.1:0-2858 GCA_041740335.1 Bryobacteraceae bacterium
GGGCGCAGCGGCGGCGGTGGTGGTGGGCGCAGCGGCGGCGGTGGAAGATCCCGTTAAGCCAGCTCTCCTTGATTCTTCCTTGACACCCGGGTCCACAAGCTGGGCCCGGGCTTTTTTTTTCGCCTATCCATTCCGATACCGCGCCAACTCCGATGCCGCACCAGCCCGGTATGTTAACCTCTCCGTCATGCGTTGGCTCACTCTAGGAATCGTATTGCCCCTGTTGGCGCAGGACCCAGGCTTCACGGAAGCCGTCGCGATGGCGCGCTCCGCCTCGCCCAAACTGAGCGATCTCATCGGCGCTGAAAAGCTTCAAAAAGGCACTGGCTGGTACAGCCATGGGCCGGATTTTCTCTTCGCCGTACAAAACGATGCCAAACCGGAACTCGTCATCGACGACGGCGCACCCATCCGCATGTCGCGCAACAAAGCCGGTGTCTGGTACGCCGCCACCAGTCTCGCCACCGGACGCACGCACAATTTTTCCTATCGAATCGGCGGCAAGACCTTCGGCGGCGTCGACAACATTCCCGCGTTCGGACCCTACTCCTACGAAAAAAACGGCGTCCCGCGCGGCAAACTCGACGGCAAACACGTCCACACCAGCAAGATCTATCCCGGCATGAAGAGCGACTACTGGGTGTACGCTCCCGCGCAGTACGATGGCTCCACCGAGGCGGCGTTTATGGTCTGGCAAGACGGCGCCGGGCTCTCGAACCGCGAAATGCCGTCCCGCGCCCAAATCGTGTTCGACAATCTGACGCACGAAAAGAAGATCCCCGTCATCATCCACATCCTGGTGTCGCCCGGAATGATCGGCGACCGCCGCATGCGATCCGTGGAATACGACACCGTCAACGGGACCTACGTACAATTCATTCGCGACGAAATCGTGGCCGAAGTTTCGAAGAATTACAAACTGCGAAAAGATAGTTACAGCCACGCCATCGCCGGCAACTCCTCGGGCGGCATCTGCGCCTTCAACGCCGCTTATCTGCATCCCGAATATTTCTCGCGCGTGCTGTCCCGCATCGGCAGTTTCACCAGCATCCAATGGCAGCCCGGCGTGCTCGACGGCGGCAACATCTATCCCTTCAAGATCCGAAAAGAAGATAAGCGCAACATCCGCGTCTGGCTGCAGGACGGCGCCGGCGACCTTGAGAACAACCACGGAAGCTGGCCCGCCCAGAACATCGCGATGGCCAATTCGCTCAAGATGAAGGAGTACGACTTTCATTTCTCCTGGGGCAACGGATCCCACTCCGGCAACGCTGGCAATTCCGAACTGGCCGAAGAGTTGATCTGGCTGTGGCGCGACTATGATCCCGCCAAGACCTCGCAGGACTTCATGATGGATCCCGCCGAAAAAGACAAGCCCTACTTCCGCGTGAAAGCTCTCAATCGCGAATGACCGCTCCTCTCATCCGCTACCACAACGTCACCGTCCTCCGGAAAAAACGCCGCGTGTTGGATCGCCTCACCTTCCAGATCCCCACCGGCCAGCACGTCGCCATTCTTGGACCCAACGGCTGCGGGAAATCCACTCTCATCAAGACCATCACCCGCGAACTGTATCCCGATCCCGACGAGCGCGACTCCTCGCTCGAAATCCTCGGCCAGCGCGTCTGGAACATCTTCGCGCTGCGCCCCCTGCTCGGCATCGTTTCCTATGATTGGCTCGAGACCTGCCGCCGAAATAATTATCCGTGCCGCGAGATCATTCTTTCCGGCTTCTTCGGCAGCGTCGGTATCTGGCCCAATCACATCGTCACCGAAGCGATGGAGCGCCGCACCACGGAGGTGACTGGAGGCGCTCGAGATCACACACCTGGCCGATCGGCCCGTGGAAGAGGTTTCCTCCGGCGAGGCGCGCCGCGTCTTGATCGGCCGCGCATTGGTTCACAGTCCCAAAGCGCTGGTGTTTGACGAACCCACCAACAGCCTCGATCTGCATTCCACCCACGGCCTGCGCGAGGTGCTGCGCAAACTCGCCGCCGCCGGCGTCAGCATTCTTCTCGTCACTCATCATCTCCCCGATATCATCCCCGAGATCGAACGCGTCATCATGTTGAAAGATGGCCATGTTTTCGCTGACGGACCGAAGCCCGAAGTGCTCACCTCCGCGCGCATGTCCGGTCTATTCGACACGCCGGTGGAAGTGGAGGAGCGCGGCGGCTACTATCATGCCTGGTAGCGCTGCCCGGGCGATCGCCGCCGCTGCCATTCTCGTATTGGCCGCTTGTTCCCGAAGCGCGCCGCCGGCCGGACAACCTGCTGTCTCCTCCGCCTACGCCCCAGCCCGATCCTGCGCCGGGTGCCACTCCGCACAGTGGAACACGTACCGCCACACCGGCATGGGCCAGTCATTTTTCAAGCCCACCCCGGAACGGATGATCGAGGATTGGGATGGCTCCAACACTCTGCACCACGTGCCGTCCGATCGCCACTACAAGCTCACCCGCCGCGACGGGCGCTACTTCCTGCGCCGCCACCAGATCGGCTATGGCGGCAAGGAGACCGCCGTCATCGAAGCCGAAATCCACTACGTGATGGGTTCCGGCAATCACGCCCGCAGCTACCTCCACAGGACCCAGCAGAATCGCCTCATCGAACTTCCCGTCGGCTGGTATCCCGATCCCAGCGGTAAAAAGAAGCAAGGCTTCTTCGCCATGAGCCCCGGTTACGATCGCCCCGCCCACCAGGGCTTCCGGCGCAAGATCAGCTTCGATTGCATGTTCTGCCACAACGCCTATCCGAAGCTCGATGCGGCTGCCGCGGAACCCCTCTTCGCCGGCGATCTCCCGGAAGGCATCGATTGCCAGCGCTGCCACGGTCCGGCCGCCGCGCACGTGGCCGCC
>JBGSME010000362.1:0-3193 GCA_041740335.1 Bryobacteraceae bacterium
GCACGGCGTGCAGCGTGTCGCCCGGATACTGGGTGCGAATGAGGTGCGACAGCGCCATGGCCACGCGCTTGGCCGGGGTGAAGCGATCTTCGCCGTAGAGGATCATGCTGTGGCTGCAATCGAGCATGAGTACCGTGGCACAGGAACTCTGATACTCGGACTGATGGATTTGCAGGTCTTCGTATTCGATGTTGAGAGGCAGCGAGACGCCTTCCCGGCGCATCGCGGAAAACAGCGTCGCCGCCGGATCCAGGTTCAATGTGTCACCGAATTCGTAAGGCTTGCTGCCGCCCGATGCCTCCACCCCCGTGGCGAGTTCCCGCGTATCGTGAGCACCGAAACTCGACCGGCCCAGGGAACCGAGCAAATCCTTCAGCGTCTTGTAGCCGAGAAAGTCCGCCGCTTTACCGGAGAGTTCGAAACGAGGCTGCTGTTCGCCCACGCCGCCGCCCGAATTCCCATCGGCCTTTAGATAGCCCTCATCGATCATCTTCTGGGCAAGCCGCTCCACTAGCGATTCCAGTTGCTCGCCGGTCATCGCTTCCAGTTGCTGGCGCATGGCATCGGCCATCTGTGGATCGAACAAATCACCGTTGAGCAGCGCCTCTTCAATTGCCTTTCGCAGTGCATCGAGGGTGTGCGGGTCAAACTGCTCGAAATCGAAATCGTACGGCCGGAATCCGCTCTGCAGCAGATATTCAGAAAGCGCGCGCAGCAGGTCTTCCGATGAGATGCCCAGATCGTCCGGAACGTAGCGAGTGTACTGAATGCGTTTCATTGAAACCGCTTCCGCGGATCGCGAGCCCGCTCTTCGGGAGCCGCGCGCTTCTTCTCTCCTGCCGCAAAGGTCCATTCCTCGCTGCGCGTAATGCGGTGGTGAGCGTAGAGCCCCTCCAAAATGAACTCAGCGGCGGATGCCCGCATGGCATCGGTTTCGTTCGCGCCGAGCCCAAGATGTTTAGTCTTCTCGAGTAGTCCCTGAATCTGGCTGAGCTGCGAAAGCACACCGGCGGAATCGATATTCTCGTCCATCTGCGCGGTGCCCCCGATATCGAACCACTGGATCACGGAGTTGAACGTCACCCCCTCCATTCGCTCAGTGAAAACCTTGCCCACGGCCGCGCGCACAATCTCTCGCGCCACCGCTTCCCCGCCCTTCAACTCGCCCTCGTATTCGAGCTCGATCTTGCCGGTGATCGAAGGCAGCGCGGCGTAAATGTCGAGCACGCGCGGAACCGCCTCGGTTTCCTTGGATCGCAGGCTGCGCCGCTCGGCATTCGACACCACGTTTTCGAGCACTGAGATCGGCAGACGCTGCGAAACTCCGCTGCGCCGGTCCACGCGCTTGTCCTCACGCGCCAGAAACGCGATCTGCTCCACTACTTCGCGAATGTAACCGGGAATCTGGAGCGCAACCGGAGAGGTCCGCGCCGTCCACGATTCCTGTTTCGTGATGTCGAGGCCGTGCGCCAGGTCTTCCGGATAGTGCGTGCGTACTTCGCTCCCGATACGATCCTTGAGCGGCGTGATGATCTTTCCGCGCGCGGTGTAATCTTCCGGATTCGCCGTGAACACCAGCAGCAGATCGAGCGGCAGCCGCACCGGATACCCTTTGATCTGGACGTCGCCTTCCTGCATGATGTTGAACAAGCTCACCTGAATCTTGCCGGCCAGATCCGGCAATTCATTGATTGCGAAGATGCCGCGATTGGACCGCGGCAGCAACCCGTAGTGAACGGTAAGTTCGTCGCCGATGTCCTGCCCGCGCCGCGCTGCCTTGATCGGATCGAGATCGCCGATCATGTCGGCAATGGTCACGTCGGGCGTCGCCAGCTTCTCCACGTAACGGTCATCCGGAGTCAGCCAGGCGATCGGCGTGGCGTCTCCCATTTCCTCGATCAGCATCCGCGCCTGCCGCGTCACCGGCCGGTAGGGATTGTCGCGCAGTTCGGCGCCGGCCACAACGGGAAGAGCCGGATCCATCAGCGTGGTAAGCATGCGGATCAGCTTCGTCTTGGCCTGGCCGCGCAGCCCCAGCAGGATAAAGTTGTGCCGCGATAGGATCGCGTTCACAACCTGCGGTACCACGGTATCTTCGTAGCCGATCACGCCGGGGAACAGGGTTTCGCCGCTCGCCAGCCGGCACAGCAGGTTTTCGCGAAGCTCGTCTTTCACCGTGCGGCCCGCGAGCTTCTCCTCGCTGAACTCACTCTGCTTCAGGTCCGCCAGCGTTTCAGGTAGTTTCCGGGCAGATCGGTTCATGCTACTGGCGATGCTAGCACGGCTTGTTCAACCGCCGAGCGCGGAGCGCGTTACCGGCGCTCCCACCACTTTTCCAGATGCACCGGCTTGTAGGCGCGCATTCGTTCCAGCAGCGGCTCGAGCGAATCGTCGATCAATACGATCCCGCGATGGGCCGGCTTCAGAAAACCTTCCTCCACCGCGTGATCAAACAGCGCCATCATCGGATCCCAGTAGCCGGCGACATTCCACAGGCCGCACGGCTTCTCATGGAACCCCAGTTGTCCCCAACACAGAATCTCGCACATCTCGTCAAACGTTCCGAAGGCGCCCGGCAACGCAATGAATGCGTCGGCCAGATCAGCCATTAGCGCTTTGCGTTCATGCATGGATTCAACCACGTGCAACTCGGTCAGTCCGCCGTGCGAGACTTCTTTGTCCACCAGCGGGCGCGGCATCACACCGATCACTTCTCCGCCGCCGGCCAGCGCCGCGTCCGCCACCGCCCCCATCAGGCCGGTTTTTCCGCCGCCGTACACCAGGGTAGAACCCGATGCCGCAATGTGCGTGCCGAGTTCAGTGGCCGCCAGCCGGTACTCTGGACGACGCCCGGCCGCGGATCCGCAGAATACGCAAATCCGTTTCACAGTATCCCGAACTTATTGAAAGCGTCCCGCGCCGACATGCCGCGCTCCAGCGCCTTGCGGACCGTCTTTTCGCCTCGCGCCTTTTCCACCGCCGCCACGAATATTTCCTCTTCGGCGGCCCGCGGCACCACGCACACACCATCAAGATCGCCGAACACGATGTCCCCCGGCGAAATGCGAACGCCGCCTTCCATCTCGATCCCCACGCGATAGTCGATCACCTTGCCGCGCGGCCCCTGATCCTGCGCATACGCCCCGTGCGAGAAGCACGGAAACTTCAGCGCGAGAATTCCGCGCGTATCGCG
>JBGSME010000363.1:0-1557 GCA_041740335.1 Bryobacteraceae bacterium
GACTCCCGCCGGCGTGCGGACTCCCCACACACCCTCCACCACTTCACGCGCGCGGGCACCCACCTCCGGCGATCCTCCCACGCCGCTCAGCAGCGCATCTCGTCCATCGAAAGTGAGTCCGGCCGAGGAAATGCCCGCCGATTGCAGGGCCTGTTGGGATCGCGAGAGAAGGTCCGCCTGGATTTGCGGTGCGTGGTGCCGGATACAAAGGAAACCGAAGACCAGCGCGGCCAGAGCCGCCAGGCCAGCATACATAGCGAACCTCCAGGAACGATGCGTTTTTCAGACTCAACCGACTGCTTCGGTTTTGAGTATCGTCTTAACCATATGCCACATTGGCACGCCTGGACGCAAATCTTTCGACTGAAAAAATGGCCGGCTGGGTGTCGCCGAGCGGATAACAGGCCGCTTACACCATGAATATAGAGGACTTACGAAAGAACCAAAAAACACGGTTCTATGAGTCCCCTACCACTCCGCGTAAGGGGTGCCCTCGAGCGAAGTCTTGTCCGACCCCGAACGTACGTCGAAAATGCCCGGCTCGGTCTGATTCACGCTCGTGAGCGCATCCTCCATGATCGTCTTCCAAGTCTGATTGCTGCCTGTGATCGGGTCTTCCGGGATCTGCCGCAGGTAGCCTTCCGACACCAGGTCTTGAAGGCCTTGTGGACCTTTCTGTTTGTCGTAGGTGTATTCGTCAATAACCGTGCGAAGCGTGAACAAATTGTTCCGCAGCACACTCTCCCGCGTTCGCAGAATTGCCTTCTGATAAAGCGGCACCGCAATCGACATGAGGATTGAAATGATCGTCAGAACGATGATGATCTCAACCAGCGTGAAGCCCCGGCGAAAGAAGCGCCGGCGCGTGAGGGATTGGCGTTTACCATTCGGCATAGGGAGTACCCTCCGGTGTCTTGTCGAAACTCTTGGTGTAGACGTCAAACACGTTCTCGCCGCCCCAACTTGTCGACGTGGTGTCGTCCTTCGTGCTGCGCATGCCCCATTCACGCTGCCCGGTAAACGGATCCTTGGGAATACGCCGTAGAAATTTGATTTTCTTGTCAACCGCGCCGGAGGCCTTCACTCCCTTTACCAGCACTTCGAGCGTCGGCGGATAGCAGTCGGAATCGAGCTTAGTTTCATCGGGCGCGATCTGGCCGTAGTCGCACGCGTCCTTGAACTTGTCGATGGCGACGCGCATTTCCACCAACGACCGGCGTAGCTCCTTCTCGCGTTCGCGCCGTACCCGGAAGCGTGTCAGCGGGAGAGCCATCGTGGTTAGCAGCATCAGGATCGTGAAGGCCACAATCAACTCGATCAGCGTGAGGCCCAGCAAATGTTTGCGGCGGCGGCGCATGGTCTTCTCACTCCACCTTCACCGGAAGCGCCGACACGTCCGAGGCTACCGGCTGTTGCTCGGCCGTCCGCAACCCGAGGTCCACCACCGTTACGCTGGTCGACCCGGCGCCCACGGCCTGGAACATCAGATTCACCAACGAGCCCGACCCGGAAACCGGCGGCGCGCCCGCTGGACGTTCGATGGTGATCACGGCCTCT
>JBGSME010000364.1:0-6823 GCA_041740335.1 Bryobacteraceae bacterium
GCGCCGACATCAGCGAACTGATGGTGCGGCATGCGAGCGCGGAGGCGGAGCGGGCGGGCGCCGGAAATGTGCGCTTCGTGCGCGCCGATGCCGGTGGGATGGACTTTCCGGCGTCGAGCTTCGATGCGGTTGTTTGCTCGCTGGGCATGATGTATGTTCCGGATCCGATCGGCGCACTGGAGAAGATGCGGAGTTTTCTGCGGCCTGGCGGCCGATGCGTAGCGGCGGTGTGGGGTGCGAGGGCCAACTGCGGCTGGGCGGGGATTTTTCCGGTAGTGGAGGCGCGGGTGGAGAGCGAGGTGTGTCCGATGTTCTTCCAGTTGGGTACGGGGGAGGCGCTGCGCCATGCGATGGAGAGGGCGGGGTTCACGGGGGTGGAACTCGACCGGATCCGGACGGTGCTTAAATATGCGACTGCGGAAGAGGCGGTGGGAGCGGCTTTCCTGGGAGGACCGGTTGCGATGGCGTACTCGCGATTCTCCGAGCAGACGCGCCGTGAGGGGCATGAGGCGTATTTGGAGACGATTGCGAGCTATAAGGTGGGGGAAGGGTACGAACTGCCCGGGGAGTTCGTGGTGGCGGTGGGCCGAGGGTAGTTGAGGGCCTTTTGAAAGCGCGAGAAAGGGCCCGCATCGCTCCGGGAAAGGCGCGATGCGGGCCTGGTAAGGGTTGGGTAGGCGGCGTTATTCGCCGGCTTCGTCTTCGCGGCCCTCGCGCATGGCTGCGAGTTTCTCTTCCCTGCGTTTGCGCCGTTCGTCGGCGCGCCGGATGAGTTTCGCGTCCACGAGTTCGAGCAGGCACTGTTCGGCGCCGTCGCCCTTGCGGGGTCCGAGGCGGACGATGCGGGTGTAGCCGCCGTTGCGCTGGCTGAATCTGGGACCCAGCTTGTCGAACAGCTTCTGCACCGACGCGGGCGTTTGCAGGAATGCGGCGGCCTGGCGCCGGGAGGCAAGGGTGTCTTTCTTGGCGAGCGTGATCATACGGTCCACCCACGGCTTGGCGGCCTTGGCCTTGGGAACGGTGGTGATGATACGTTCGGAATCGTTGATGATGATGCTGGTGACGAGGTTCCGGAGCAGGGACCGGCGATGGCTTGTCGTCCGTTTGAGTTTGAACCCGCCTATTCTGTGTCGCATGGTGGCTAATTCCTCTTGCTTACTCGGCCGCTGCCTGATCGCCGATCGCAACCGGTTGGCCCGAGGGCGAAATGAGCCGGCCCTGCGAATCGAACCGCATGCCGAACGACAGATTCAAATTTCCGAGAATTTCCTTGATTTCGTTGAGTGACTTGCGCCCGAAGTTCTTGGTCCGGAGCATTTCGGCTTCGGTCTTCTGAACGAGGTCGCCGATGGTTTGGATATTGGCGTTCTTGAGGCAGTTGTAGGAGCGCACCGACAGTTCGAGTTCCTCGACGCTGCGGTTGAGCACTTCGTTCATCTGGTTGATGGTGCGCTCGGCGGGCTCTTCGACGACCTCGGTGATCTCCTCGAAGTTGATGAAGATCGTCATGTGGTCCTTGAGGAGCTTGGCGGCCTGGCCGATGGAGTCCTGGGGCGAAATGGCGCCGTTGGTCCAAACCTCGAGGGTGAGCTTGTCGTAGTCGGTCATCTGGCCGAGGCGGGCGCTTTCAACGGCAAAATTGACTTTGCGGACCGGCGAATGAACGGAATCGATGGGGATGTAATCGACGGGCAGATCGTCGTCGAAATTGCGATCGGCGGCGACATAGCCACGGCCGCTTTTGAGGCGGAGCTCGATGTGGAGTTTGCCGCCTTCGCTCACCGTCGCAATGTGCATGTGACGGTCGAGCACTTCGATTTCCGGGCTGGTCTGGATCTGGCCGCTGGTCACTTCACCCTGGCCATCCACCCAGATACGGGCGGTGTGAACGCCCTCGCCGGCCATCTTGAAGGGCACCTGCTTGAGGTTGAGGATGATATCGGTGGCGTCTTCAACGACGCCGGGAATGGGGCTGAACTCGTGCGATACGCCTTCGATGCGAACCGCGGTGATGGCGCATCCTTCAATGGAGCTGAGGAGCACACGCCGGAGACTGCTGCCGATGGTGGTGCCGAAGCCGCGCTCAAACGGCTGGGCCCAGAACATACCATAACGGTCAGTGAGCGACTCAGTGTTAGCGACGAGCCGCTTGGGTTTCTGGAATCCTTTGAACATAGTTTTACCAGTCCTCCCTTTTACTTCGAATACAGTTCGACAATCTGTTGCTCGTTGATTTGAATTTGCACCAGCTCGTCACGTTTTGGCGGGCCAAGCACGCGGCCCTTGAAGGCGTCGCGATCCACTTCGAGCCAGTTCGGAGCGGGAGCATGGGCGGTAGCGTCGCGGGCGCTGAGCACGGTCGGGTTCTCACGGCTGGATTCGCGGACTTCGACGACGTCGTTCGGTTTCACCTGAAACGAGGGGATGTTGACCTTCCGGCCGTTGACTTGAATGTGCCCGTGGCGGACCACCTGGCGCGCCTGAGCGCGGCTGGTGCCGAAGCCCATGCGGTAGATAACGTTGTCGAGGCGGCGCTCGAGCATCCCGAGCAGGTTCTCGCCGGTGATGCCCTTGACGCGAGCCGCCTTTTCAAACAGATTACGGAACTGGCGTTCGCCCATTCCGTAGATCCGGCGGACCTTCTGCTTCTCGCGAAGCTGGATGCCGTAGCCTTGCATTTTCGGCTTGCGGGCTTTTCCATGTTGTCCGGGGGGGAAGTTACGCTTTTCGATGGCGCACTTCTCGGTGTGGCAGCGCTCGCCTTTGAGGTACAGCTTCATGCCCTCGCGCCGGCACTGCCGGCACACGGGACCAGTATATCGAGCCAAATCCTGTCTCCTTACCTGATGGTGCTTATCTCAGGTGCAGTTTACACTCGCGTTTCCGGGTTGAACCGGGAGGGGGCGGCTTCGTCCTGCTTCCTTTAAATCAAACAAACTTACACGCGTCTCTTTTTGGGCGGGCGGCAGCCGTTGTGCGGAATCGGCGTGGTATCGCGAATCGACTTCACTTCGATGCCCAGCGTGGACAGTGCGCGTACGGCAGATTCGCGGCCGGAGCCGGGGCCGCTGACGAACACATCGACGGTCCGCAAACCCGATTCCTTGGCCTTGCCGCCGGCGGTTAAGGATGCCTGCTGCGCGGCGAAAGGGGTGCCTTTCCTCGATCCGCGGAATCCCAACGATCCGGCGCTCGACCAGCACAAGACATTGCCGATGAGGTCGGTGATCGTGATGATCGTATTGTTGAACGAGGCCTGCACGAACACCTTGCCGACCGGCACATTGCGTTTTTCGCGCTTCTTGAAAGACTTCTTTTTGCCGGCCGCCGCTTTTTGCTGCTTTTTTGCCATTCCGATCCTCTACTACTTCCCGGCCTTCTTCTTGCCGGCGACGGTTGCGCGCCGGGGGCCTTTTCGGGTGCGGGCGTTGGTATGGGTCCGCTGGCCACGCACGGGAAGACTCCGGCGGTGGCGAAGGCCGCGATAGGAGCCCATTTCAATGAGGCGGCGGAGGTTCATGGAGAACTCTTTCCGCAGGTCGCCCTCGTTGCCGCCCTCCTCTTCGAGGATTTGACGCACCTTACTGACCTCGTCTTCGGTCAGGTCCTGAATCTTCTTATTAAAGTCGATGCCCGCCCGGTAGAGAATGGACTTCGCCCGTGCCCGGCCAACGCCGTAAATGTAAGTCAAACCGATTTCCGCCCGCTTCCGGGGCGGCAGGTCCACGCCAACGATTCGCGCCATCTTATCTCCTGCCCTTCTATCCTTGCCGCTGCTTGTGCTTGGGGTTGACGCAGATGATCCGCACCACACCGTGGCGGTGGATCAGCTTGCACTTCTCACAAATGCGTTTGACCGATGCTCGCACCTTCATAGAATCCATCTCCTAAAGCACGCCGCGGTTGCGGCCGCGCGCCTGCGCTTCTATCAGCCGGACCACACGCCCGCGCGTATCGTCGCGCGGCGAAATGACCACGGCCACTTGATCTCCCGGCCGCAGCCGGACAAAATTCACCTTGGAAGCGGCGCCGCCATGAGCGACAATCCGCCGCCGGTTTTCGAGTTCCACCCTGCACTTCTGGCTGGGTAACAACTCGATCACGGTTCCTAACAACTCTTCGCCGCCGGGCGCATTGAGCCCCGGCTCCGGCTCGTTCACGGCCGCGTCAACACCCACGGCCCGTTTGCCGTGATTGCCACGCAATGCTCGAAGTGGGCCGAAAACGACCCATCCCGGGTTAATGCCGTCCACCGGTCCGGCCCAACCCGCGAATCCGGTTTTCCTGCGTTGACCATCGGCTCGATCGCCAGGACCATGCCTTCTTTCAGTCGCGGATTTTCGTTGGCCCGGTCGACATAATTGGGAACCTGCGGTTCCTCGTGCAATTTGGTGCCGATGCCGTGCCCGACGAACTCGCGGACGATGCCGAATCCGTTACTGGTGACGTGGCGCTCGACGGCGCCGCAAATATCGAAGAGGCGGTTGCCGGGCCGCGCCTGCTCGATTGCAAGTTCAAGCGCATTCCGTGTGACCGCCAGCAGACGGTCGGTCTCCGGACCAACCTCGCCGACCGGCACCGTGATCGCCGAGTCGCCGTAATAGCCGTTCAGTTCAACTCCGGTGTCGATCGACACGATGTCGCCCTTCTTCAAAATCCGTTTGGCCGATGGCGGCCCGTGGACGATTTCGTCGTTGACCGAGGTACACAAAACATACTTGTACTTCTGGCCGACCGCCGGCACATAGTAATTCTTGAACGCCGGCCGCGCCCCGGCTTCCTTCATCATCTGTTCGGCCCGTTCTTCCAGTTCGAGCGTGGTTACGCCTTCCGCCACCATCGATTCCATTTCGCGCAGAATCCGGTAGACCAACATGCCAGCGGCACGCATCTTTTCCAGTTCGGCTTGGGTCTTACGAACGATCATATGGAAGGGGTAGCCCTATTGAAACGCGCGGGAAAATCCAGTTTCATCTTACCATGCAATCTAGAACACATTTCGCCGGCCGCGGATCCGGCCCGAACGAGGCGTGAACCCTTCGTAGTGGCGCATGATCAGTTGCGCTTCGACCTGGTTGACGGTATCCATCGCCACACCGACCACGATCAGCAGTGAAGTACCACCGAAATAGAAGCTTACGCCGAGCCCGTCGAGGATGGCGCGGGGGAACGTCGAGTCAATCCAATTGCCGATCAGCGGCAGCCGTTGCAACTTGATGCCGGAGATCATGATTTCCGGAATCAGCGACAGGAGCGCCAGGTAGAGGCCGCCCACCATGGTGATTCGGGTCAGGATCCGGTTCATGTAGTCGGCGGTGTTGCGCCCGGGCCGGATGCCGGGGATGAAGCCGCCGTACTTGCGCATGTTGTCTGCCGCTTCGTTCGGATTGAAGATGATCGAAACGTAGAAGAAGCAGAAGAAGATGATCAGCGCCGTGTACAGAATGAAGTAGAGCGGCATCGAGTGGCTGATCGAATCGAGGAGGCCGCGCAGCCAGGAGTTGTTGCGGACGAAGGCCATCGTGACGAAGCTCTGCGGAATCGCCAGCAGGCTCGAGGCGAAGATCACCGGGATGACGCCGCCGGCGTTGACTTTGAGCGGAAGGTGGGTGGACTGACCGCCCATCATCTTACGGCCCTGCACGCGCTTGGCGTACTGAACCGGAATCCGGCGTTCGCCGCGTTCGACGAGCACGATGAAACCGACCACCACCACCATCATCAGGAGGATGAGCAGCACCTGTAGAAAATTCCAGTTGCCGGTGCGCACCTGTGTGACGATTTCGATGGCGGCGTCGGGCAGCCCGCGCACGATGCCGGTGAAAATGATGAGCGACATGCCGTTGCCGATGCCGCGCTCGCTGATCTGCTCACCCAGCCACATGATGAATGCCGTGCCGGTGGTGAGCGCAATCATGGTTAACGCGATAAAGCCGAACCCCGGGTTGATGACGAATCCCTGGCCCAGGTTCTGCAGCGCCGTGGCGATGCCGAGCGACTGCATGATGGCCAGAATCACGGTGAGGTAACGCGTCCACTGGGTGATCTTGCGCCGGCCGAGTTCGCCTTCCTTTTGTAGCTTCTCCAGGGCCGGGACGACGACGGTCATCAACTGCAAAATGATCGATGCCGTAATGTACGGCATGATTCCAAGGGCAAAGACGGTGAGGCGGCGGAACATGCCGCCGCTGAACATGTCGATGAAGCCGAAGAAGGTACCGGGGTTGTCCTGGAAGAACGATTCCAGCTTGTTGGCATCGATGCCCGGAACCGGCACGTGCGCACCGAACCGGTACACCGCCAGCAGGGCCAGCGTGAACAGAATCCGGTTGCGCAGATCCGGGATCTTGAAGATGTTGGCAAAGGCTTCGAAGAACTTGTTCATAACCGGCTATCCGTTCGGGTGGCCTTACTCAGGCTTGGGTTCCTTCGTTTTCTTGGCCTTGGGTTCTTTGGCTGGCTTGGCTTCGGCCGCGGCCGGTGGCACATAGGGTGGCTTCACGGGACGCACACGGGCGGGCCTGGGCGGCGGGCCGGGCTTGCGGACTTCGATCTTTTCGACGGTTCCGCCGGCGGCCTCGATCTTTTTTTGCGCTTCGGCGGAGAACTGGTGCGCCTTGACGGTAAGCTTGCGCGTGAGTTCGCCGGTGCCGAGAATCTTCAGCCCGCTTTCGAGCTTCTTGACGATGCCGGACGCCATGAGTGTTTCCGGCGTAAATGTGTCGCCGTCGAGTTTCTCGAGGCGGCCGACGTTGAGAACTGCGTATTCCTTTTTAAAGGGTTCGTTCGAGAATCCGCGCTTGGGGAGACGGCGGTGGAGCGG
>JBGSME010000365.1:0-2428 GCA_041740335.1 Bryobacteraceae bacterium
TGATGGCCACCACGCTGAGTCTGGTGATCATCTTTCTGCCGGTTGCGTTCATGGAAGGCATCGTGGGCAAGTTCATGTCGAGCTTTGGATTCACGGCAGCGTTCGCGGTGATGGTGAGTCTCTTGGTGAGCTTCACTCTTACGCCGATGCTTTGCTCGCGATTCCTGCGCGTGAGCGGCAGCGGCGATGGGCACAGCACGAAGGACACCTGGCTTTATAAGGCTTTCGCGCTTCCCTACCGGGCGATGCTTGTGTGGTCTATGCGGCACCGCTGGGTGATTGTGATCGCGTGCGGGATCGTGATGTTCGCCACCGGCCCGATCTTTTCGCGGATCGGAAAGTCGTTTCTGCCCACGGACGATCAGAGCGAGTTTGAAGTGACGGTCAAGATGCCCCCGGGGACCTCGATCGACGGGACCGAACAGGTGATGTCGAAGGTAGAGGCGGAACTGAAGCAGATCCCGGGAGTTCGAAACCTGTTGACCACGATCGGCGCCGACATCCGGCGTCAGGTGGATCGCGGTTCGGTGATCGTGGAACTGGTGCAGCCGGCGGAACGGAAGCAATCGCAGGACGACCTGATGACCGAGTCCCGCAATCGCCTGACAAAGATTCCGAACGCGACAATCGGGGTCCAGTTGCCGTCGCTGATCCAGGGCGCCGACAACCGGGAACTGATGTTCTTCATCCAGGGTCCGGATTTACAGCAGCTCGACAAGTATGCGCGCGCGATCAAGGAGAAACTCTCGACGGTGCCGGGACTGGTTGACTTCGACACCAACTATGAGCCTGGCAAACCGGAGTATCGCGTAGTGATCAATCGCGACAAAGCCGCCGATTTGAACGTGAGTGTCTCCTCGATCGCGACGGCGGTGCGCACGCTGGTGGCCGGAGACCAGCAGGCAACCACGTATCGGGAAGGCGATGACCGGTATGACGTGCAGCTTCGGGTGAAGGAGGAGTACCGGAGTTCGCCGCACGCACTGGAACGCCTGTATGTGCCGTCGCCAACGCTGGGAAACGTACCGTTGGCAAATCTCGCGACGCTCGAGCCTTCCACGGGCCCGGCGCAGATTTCCCGCTACAACCGGCAGCGGCAGGTGTTGATGCTGGCGAATATCGCCCCCGGCCAGTCGCTTTCGAACGTGCTCGAGATCCTGGATGAGACTGTGCGGGCGCAGAACATGCCTCTCGAATATAGAACAGGAACGATTGGGCGAACGAAGGAATTCGGCCGGGCCGCCAAGGCATACCTGTTCGCGTTGATCCTCTCGATCGTGCTGATGTACATGATTCTCGCGGCGCAGTTTGAGAGCTTCGTCGATCCGATTACGATTCTTCTGAGCCTTCCACTGTCGATTCCGTTCGCGCTATTGGCGTTGATGCTGGCGAAGGAGAACTTCTCGATCATCTACAGCTCCGTCGGTATTCTGGTGTTGTTCGGCATCGTGAAGAAGAACTCGATCCTTCAGATCGACCACATCAAGAATCTGCGGGCCGAGGGAATCAACCGGCTGGAAGCGATTTATCAGGGATGCGAGGATCGTTTGCGGCCAATTCTTATGACGACCGCGGCGCTGGTGGCGGGGATGATCCCGTTGGCGCTAGGCGGCGGGGCGGGTTCGGGAAGCCGGAGGACGGTGGCGATCATGGTGATCGGCGGGCAGACGCTGTGCCTGTTGCTTACGCTGTTGGTGACACCGGTGGCGTATTCGTTGTTCGACGATCTGGTTCACCTGCCCTTGTGGTCTCGCCTGACGAGACCGTTCCGCAGGCCAACGCCGGCACCAGTAACGGGAGACTGATTCGCATGAAGAGTTACTTGCTCGCATTCGTTTTTTTCCTGGCGCCGATCGGGGCACAGGAGCCGCTGCCTCGGGTTGGAGTAGGCATCATCGAGCGCAAAATCAGCCTCGACGAGGTCCTTCAACTGGCGTTGAAGAACAATCTCGAGCTGGAGCTCGAGCGGACCAACATCAGCAATGCGCAACTGGCGATCGCCGCCGCGCAGGGCGCTTTCGACGGCATATTCCGATGGCAGCCTGGCTATGAGCGCCGGAACACGCCCACCGGATCGCTATTGCTGGGCGCGGATGGCAAGCTCGCCGAAAACTTTCACAATCAGAATTTTTCGTTTTTCCAGAAGCTGCCATGGCAGGGTTCCCAACTGCAAGCCGGTTTCTCCAACAACCGGACCAGCACCACGAATCCGTTCGTTGGACTGAACCCGACACTGAACTCCCAGTTTTCGCTGCTCTACACGCAGCCGTTGCTGCGCAACCGGCTGATTGACCGCGACCGGGCCGAGATCGTGGTTCGTTCTAAACAGGCCGGCGTGAGCGCCGTGGATCTCGAACTTCTTGTGGTGGACGTCCTGGTCCGGACAGAGATGGCGTATTGGGATGTAGTGGCCGCCCGGCAGGATGTG
>JBGSME010000366.1:0-2065 GCA_041740335.1 Bryobacteraceae bacterium
GTAACCACCGCGATCGTAAATGTTCCCGGCGGCGGCGCAAGCCGCCAGATCCGCCGGCCGGACTATGTGGCCGGAGTCAGTCCGTACCTGGTGACGGCGGAGAAGACAGTGACGCTCAATCCGGCGGCGTTCTCCATTCCGGCGCCGGGGACCTTCGGCAACGCGTCGCGCTACTCGCTACGCGGACCGGGACTCGCGCAAATGGACCTGACGCTCCACAAGAGCTTCGCGCTGACTGAGCGGTTCACGATGCAGTTCCGCGGCGAGATCTATAACATTCTGAACCGTGCTAACTTCGCCAATCCCCCGGCGCAGTTATTCAACGCGCTTCCGAGCGGAACGGCGTCGCGGAATTCGCTCCAGCCGGGGCAGGCGTTCAGCGCCGCGAGCGCCGGCGGGACCTTCGGGATTGTGAACTAGACGCTGGACCGGACGGTGGGTCTGGGCGCGTCGCGCCAGATTCAGCTTTCGCTTCGGTTGAGCTTTTAGGGTCGGGGGCGGCTGGGCCGCGGGTTGGGTTGGTTTAGGGCTGCGATTTTGCGGCCCTTTTTTTTGTTTTTGCGGTGGGTAGGGGGCGCGCGCCCGAGGCGTAGATGTCACTACCACTGACGAGTAATGGTGCTTGAAGTGCATGCGAATGTTCTCTAGTAGGCCTGGCCTCCCAGCGGTACCGCGGTGGGCGCACCCCAAAATTGAACCGATCCGCAGGCTGATCCGCCTGGTGACCGCTCATGCCAGCGAGATCAAGGCGGCGACTCGCGGCGGAGTGGAGCCAATGGCCATGCCTGGGCCTTCGTCGCGCGCGGCCGCTGTGTAGGACACCCTTATGGTGCGGTCATTCGGGTTCTTCGGCGAGCAGCACTTGCCCCGAAGCCAAGCCGGTTAGCTCCTGTTCGGCTCCGCTGGGCCAAGTGATCGTCACGCGTTGGGCGCGACGCTGCTTGCCCAAACCGAAGTGCAAGGGGGCGAGAACCGACGAAGCGTAGCCTTGGCTCGACGACATCCACTGGCATTGCGAGCCGACGCAGACGCGGGCTCCCAGGCCATCGCGATTGGATCGGCGGCCCCGCAGCCGGATCGCGATCCAGTTCGTGAGCTGGTTTTCGTTTCGCCACAACTCAGCCGGTTCGCCGAGGGCGGAGACGACGGCATCGAGATCTCCGTCACCGTCGATGTCGGCGAGGACGGCGCCGCGGTGGGCGCCCGGATTCTGAAACTTGCGGCCAGCGCCGGCTGACATATCGAGGAACGTGCCGTTGCCGCGGTTGACGAAGACGCTGTTCGGCTGGCGGTAACTGTAATGCGTGAAGCGATCGATGTTATCGGTAACATGCGAATTCGCAGTGAATAGATCAGGAAAGCCATCGTTGTTGAGATCACCGAACGCAATACCCCAGCCGGATCGCTGCGCCGCGGCCGAAGCTAAGCCGCTGGCCGAAGTGGCGTCTCGGAAGTAGCCGCCGCCTTGGTTTCGGAACAGCGGGAACCATTCGCCGGAGAGCGCAGTGATAGCCAGATCGGGAAGCCCGTCGCGATCGTAGTCGGCCGTGGAGACGCCCATGCTCGACACCGGTTTTCCGTCATCCTTCAACGCGGCTCCGGCATCGAGGCCCACCTCGGCGAAAGTCCCGCCGCCCTGATTGCGGAACAGGAAATTCGGCATGGTGTCGTTAGTGACGAAAATGTCCTGGCGGCCGTCGCCGTCGTAGTCGATCGCGACCGCGCTCATGCCCTTGCCGATGTGGGCCGCGATCCCGGAACGTTGCGATACGTCTTCGAAGGTCCCGTTGCCGCGATTGCGGAAAAGACGGTTGGCGGAACCGGGTATACCGCGCGGATCGCAATAGACGCGAAGTTCGGCGGCTTGGTCGCCGCAGTATTTGCCGTAGGCGGGCGTCCATTCGAGATAGTTCACGACGAACAGATCGAGCCGGCCGTCATTGTCATAGTCAAACCACACTCCGGCCACCGGCCACGCGCCATCGCTGATTCCGGCGGCTTGCGTCACGTCGGCGAAGCGTCCGCCGGAGAACGCGGTGGCTCGCGCCGCGTAGGCAGCGCTGAG
>JBGSME010000367.1:0-11310 GCA_041740335.1 Bryobacteraceae bacterium
GGGCGTTCTGGCGTCACGGCGATCGTCACTGGCCTGCTTTTTCTGATCGCGATGCTGGCTGCGCCGCTCGCGGGAGCAATTCCCGGAGCCGCTACAGCGCCGGCGCTGGTGCTGGTGGGCGCGGCCATGCTCGGTCACGTAGCAACTATCAACTGGTCAGAAACCAGGATCGCCCTGCCGGCTTTTCTTACGATCATGGCAATACCGCTCACCTTCAGCATCGCCAACGGGTTGGCGCTGGGTTTCACCGCCTATTGTGCAGTCCAGCTTCTGAGTGGTCATGGGCGGCAGGTGTCCGGATGGTTGTATGGGTTGTGCGCCCTGTTCGTAGCCCGATTCCTGTACCTTGGCGCGGGGTGAATGAAGTCGGCCAGGCTCGTCAGGGACGGCCGAAACGCCGCTTCACGTCGGGCCAGAATTCGCGAAACACATTGCTGCCTGCTTTGATCCCGAGCCCGAGCGTTCCGTACTTGGAAATCTGCCGCAGGTTCCGCTGGTCCGGCGGATTCCACATCGTCGCAATGGCCCACGCGCCGTACACATCGGCGAGCCGCGCCAAACCGATCGTATCGGACCCGCCGGCGCCGCGTACCACCACCGTGCTCTTCAAAGCATGCCCCAAGCGCTGGTTGAATCGCCCATCCGGTCTCCGGAAATAGCGCGGATCCTCCCGATGAAGCGCGGAAACGCCTAATTCGATCGTCTCCCCGATGGCAAATTGACCGTATTGCGACCCAAGTCTCTTCGCCGCGCCCAGCCCGCCCCGTCCCCACTGGCGCGGGAATCCGCGGGCGGTATCGAAGATCGTTCCGGGCACCGTTTCGAGAATCGCTTGAGGGCCGAAAAGCTTCTTGAAGAATACCCCCCTGCGATCGGACCATTCCGGCGGGTCCAGCGGAGTGACAGCCATCGCGGTATCGGGCTGGACGAGCGGTCGCGGCTCCTCAGCATGGGCCGGGCCGAATAGCGATATCGCGAGCACGGCCGGGAACGCACGCCTACAATTCATTGGTGTCCGGCCTTGCATGGAACATCAAATACAACGCCGGAAGAACAATCAATGTCAGCCCCGTGGCCGATACCAGTCCTCCGATGATCACCACCGCCAGCGGGCGTTGGACTTCCGATCCAATGCCATGGGACAGCGCCATCGGCAGCAGGCCCAACATCGCCAGCATCGATGTCATCAATACCGTCCGCAGCCGGGCTTGCGCTCCTTCAAAAACAGCTTGATAGGAGTTCGTCCCTGCCTGCTGAAGCTCATTGAAGTGGCTCACCATCACAACGCCGTTCAGCACCGCTTGGCCGAAGAGAGCGATAAATCCAATGGCAGCGGAAACGCTCAGATTAATCCCCGTGAGGTAGAGCGCCAGAATGCCGCCCACCAAGGCGAAGGGCACGTTGAGCAAAATGAGCGCGGCGCTCTTCACTGTCTTGAACGCTTCGAACAACAGAATGAAGATCAGCAGGACGCTGATGGGAATGATGGTGAGCAATCTCTTCATGGCGCGCTGCTGATTTTCGAACTCGCCGCCAAAAGTGATCGCGTACCCGGGGGGCAGCGTGAGGCCCTTCTTCACCGCCGCCTGCATCTCCGCCACCAGGCTTCCCATGTCGCGATCCTTGATAAAGACGCCGATGGCGGCCGCCGCTCTTCCGCCTTCGCGGCTGATATTGAGCACTCCATCCTGCGTTTGGATCCTCGCCACCTGGTCCAGCGGGACCTGCGAACCGTCCGGAGCATCCAGCAGGAGGTTGCTCAGTTTGTCGACGTTGTTTCGAACTTCTTCGTTCAGCCGCACCACCACGTTGAAGCGCCGTTCGCCTTCCCAGATCTGTGTCGCCGGGCGGCCGCCCAGCGCCGTTTCAATCACGTCTTCGATGTCGGCGACGTTCAAGCCGTAGCGCGCCGCGCGGGCGCGGTCAATATCGATTTGGAGTTGCGGGATGCGGCCCGCCCGGTCGACGAAGGCGCGTCCCACGCCGGGGATCGGCTCGATGATCTTCAGAACCTGCTCGATCTGTGTCTTCAGCACGCTCGAATCGGGGCCGAAGAGCTTGATCACGATCTGCCCGTCGATCTGCGAGATCGACTCAAGGACGCTGTCGCGGATGGGTTGCGAGAAGGCCGGCTTGATGCCGGGCATCGCGTCCACTTCTTTTTCCATTTGCGCGATCAGGCCTTCCTTGGTGACGTTGGGACGCCACAACGCTTCGTCCTTCAGGTCAACCAGCACCTCCAACATGTTGATCGTCTTTGGATCGGTTCCGTCATCCGGGCGCCCGGCCTGCGACACCGTGAATTCCACCTCCGGAATCTTCAATAGAGTAGTGCGCACTTGATGGAGCGTGCGGTTCACTTCGCTCGGCGACACACCGGCCGGAAGCGTGAAGTTCACCCATATGCTGCCTTCGTTCAGCTCCGGCAGAAATTCGGTTCCGATCCTCGGCAGCAGCAACAGCGCCCCGATCAGCGCGGCGACGGCGGAGAGCAAGATTGTCCTGGGCCAGCCAAGCGCCGTCCGCAAAAGGCTGCGGTAGACCTTGTGGCACAGACGCACCAGAAAAGTTTCCTTCTCTCCCGGGCTGTTCTCCATCAGGTAAACACTCAACACGGGAACCAGCGTCAGAGAGAAAATGAGCGATCCGATCAGGGCTGACACGATCGTGTACGCCATCGGCGCGAAAATCCGGCCTTCGTGGCGCTGCAGGGAGAGGATCGGCAGATGGGCGATGATGATGATCAACATCGAAAAGAAGGTGGGGCGTCCAACCTCGGAAGCCGCTTCGGCGACGAGTTCCTTGAAGTTGCCGTACCGATGCCGGTCATGCGATGCGCGCCGGAAGATATTCTCCACCACGATCACCGCGCCATCGACGATGATGCCGAAATCCATCGCGCCCAGCGAAAGTAAGTTCGCCGGAATACCCTTGATCGTAAGACCGATGAACGTCGCCAGGAGCGACAAGGGAATCATTACCGCGACGATCGCGGCCGGCCGGATGCGTCCCAGGAAAAGAAACAAAACCAGGCAGACCAGCAGCGCTCCTTCCCCCAGATTCTTGAAGACGGTCCTGAGTGTGCTGCCGATCAGCCAGGCCCGGTCATAGTAAGGAACCAGCTCCACGCCTTTGGGCAGGATGCTCTCATTCAGTTCGGCGATCTTGGCCTTCACGCCTTCGAGCACCACCGACGGATTCTCCCCCTTCCGCATGAGAATTGTTCCGTTCACGATGTCGTCTTTGCCATCCATGCCCACCAGACCCTGGCGCTGCTGGGCTCCGACGGCCACATCGGCGACGTCCTCGATCAACACCGGCACCCCGCGCCGCTCCGCGACAACCACCTTGCGAATATCTTCCTTGGTTCGCAGCAGGCCCATCCCGCGAATGATGAACTGCTGCTCGCCCTGTTCGATGTATCCTCCGCCGGCGTTGATGTTACTTCGCCCGAGCGCTTCGTATACCTGCTTGACGGTCACCGCGTGAGACTTCATCCGCGTCTGGTCGGGCATCACCTGGTATTGCTTGATCAGGCCGCCGCGGGAAACCACGTCGGCCACGCCGGGCACGAGCTTGAGGTTTCGCTCGACCACCCAGTCCTGAATCGCCCGAAGGTCCATCGCGTCGTAGTCATTCGATTTAAGATACACGCGATAGATTTCGCCGATGGGACTCGACAACGGCGCCAGTTCAGGATGAATGCCCTCAGGCAAATCTACGGACTGAAGCCGTTCGAGCACCTGCTGCCGGGCGAAGTAATTGTCCACGGCGTCATCGAAGGTGATGTAAGTCGACGAGAGGCCAAACTGAGTGTGGGAGAAGACTCGCACCGAATGGGGGAGTCCGCTCACGGCAATCTCCACAGGAATACTCACCTGCTTCTCTACCTCTTCGGCCGCGTGGCCCGGATAAAGTGTAACTACTGTAACCTGGATATCGGTTACATCCGGGAAGGCCTCAATCGGTAAGTTAAGGAAGGCGATTACACCTGCTCCAATGAAGAGCCCAGTCAACAGGAAGACGAACAACGGCTGATGAATCGCAAAGTGGATGATCTTGCGCATCGCTCTACAACGCCGCCTTCAGGTAAACCGAACCTTGCGTAACGATGCGGTCGCCAACCTTTACCCCTTTCGAGACGGAGAACCCGCCCTGCTGCAGTTTGCCCAGCTCTACGGGGACGGAAGCAAACCGGCCCGGGGCCTTTTCGAGGAAGATCAGGTCGACCCCATTCAGGCGTACCACCGCCGCCTCTGGAATCCACGGCGACGCCACCTCGCCCGCCGAGTAGCGAAGGCTGCCGAACATGTCGGGACGCAGCTTTCCCGTCGCGTTCTCCATTTCGGCGTCCACCTTGATCGTTCTCGTCTCACTATCCACCGAGTCCGCGATCCGGGTCACCTTGGCCCGGAAGATCTCGCCCGGATACGCGATCAGTTCGAGTTGCGCGATCCCTCCCAAGCGGAACAGCCGGATCTTGCTCTCCGGCACCTCGGACTCAACCCAAACCCGGCGCAGATCCGTAATCGTGACCAGCGGCGTGTTGATCTCGTTGCGGAACTCGCCCTCCACCACGCTGACCTCCATTACCTTGCCGGAGATCGGAGCCCGCACCACGATGCGCTGCTGGAACTCGCCGGCCTTCAATCCGAGAAGTTCCAGGCGCCGGCGAGCCTGCTCCCGGGCGCCGAGCGCCTGATCCACGGACGCTTTCGTCAACGCCGCCGTCGTTTGTGCCGCCAGCACTTCCTTTTGCGCCACCGCCTGGTGTTGATAGAGATCCGTGATCCGCGCAACATCGGCTTCGGCTTTGGTTAGAGCGATCTCCGCCTGCCTGACGGAGGCTTCCGTTTGAACAAAGGCTGATTCGGACTCCGCGACCGCGGTGCTCTCGATGGCAACCAGCGGTTGGCCTTGAACCACGGAATCACCTAGCTTCGCCATCACGCCTACAATGCGCCCTGGAACCGGTACCACAGCGTGCCCTACATTGTGCGGATTGGCTTGAATACGCGCCGTCGCCGTCACTTCATCCACCGCCACAGGCACTGCGCGCACGGCTTCGATGGTCATTTGTTTCAATTCAGGCGCCGCCGGATCCATGATCACCTCGCCGGTCAGTCCCTTCTGGGCCGGGGGCGCCGGCGCGGCGATAGCAGAGGCAGGCTGACTATCTTTCTCCAGCGCCGCCTCCGCGTCTGACTTGCCGCAGCCCGTGCTGAGGGCAAGACACGCCGCGAGGGCGAGCGGGAGACTGTTTATCAATTTCGGTTTCACGCGATTCTTCCTTGGCGGTTGGTTAGTTGCCACTCACGGTGGCGCCGGAAACGGCATCGATCAGGTACATGCTGCGCGCGTAGTTGGCGCGCGCTTCGTTGAACGTCTGGGTGGCGTCGTTGAAAGCGCGCTGCGCATCGAGAAATTCAACCAGGCTGGCTTCGCCGCGCCGATAAGAGTATTCCGTGGTGTCGCGGACGCTGCGAGCCTTACTCAGCATTTCGGATTCGACACTGGCGAGCAGTTGTTTTGAAACCGTGTATTGCCGGTAGGCGCGCTCCACTTCGGTTTGGATCGACGTCTCACGCGCCACCGCGCGAGCCCCGGCCAGATCGATCTCACGCTGCGCCCGCGCAATCTCGCCCTGATTCTTGTTGAAAATCCTCAGCGGCATGCTGAAGTACACGCCCACCGAGTTTCCAGACACGCCCCACGCCGATTGGCGCGTAAACTCGGTCCCGATGGTATAGTCGACCTTGCCGTTGGCAAGCTGCAACCGGAGATCGGCGCGGGACCGGGCCTGCGTCTGCTGATCGGCAAGATAGTCAGGGCGGCGCATCAGCGCCAGCCGGGCGATTTCGGCGGGCGGGTCGATCACCGCGTCGCGGCGGATCTCGCCCGATACGTCAAAGTCCGGCGATCTCGTTCTGCGGCCCATCAACAGTTGTAATTGCGTCCGGGCCTGGTCCAGTTGAAGCTGCGCTTGCTGCACCGCGGCGCGGTATTGGAACGCCGCTACCCGCGACCGGTCGAGTTCCACAACCGCCAAATCGCCGCTCTTCAGCCGTGCCTCGTTGATGGTGACCACGCCCTCCAGGCTTCTCAGATTCTCCTGTGCCAGCTTCAAACTCTCCCTGGCTTGCTGCACGTCGACAAAGGCGTTCTGCACGCTCAGGATCACCTGGCGCATCACCTCGCGCACACCCACTTCGGCGAGAGACTTTTCCTCCCTGGCCACGGCAACACGTTCCTCGCGCTTATGGCCCCTTTCAATGGGAAAGTCGGTATGGACGTTGAGTTGGTTGGGACCGAGCGGCGTGTTCGGAGAGTATGTCGCGCCCAAGATGTTCAACGTCTGGCCGGCCACGGTCAACACCGGATTCGGCCGCAGCCGCGCAGTAATCTCGCGCGCCTCGGCGACGCTGATGTTGACCCTCTCGGCCGCCAGGTCCAGGTTTTTCGCCAGCGCTTCCTGAATCGCCTCGTCAAGGGTTACGGTTTGGTCCACGGGCGCCGTTTGGGCGTTCGCGAGCGCCGCCAGTGTCAGGGCGGCCGCGAGAAATTGCTGCGTCACCAGTTCAGCATGCGACGCGCTGGGGGGCTAGGGCCATCGCCTGCTACCGGGTGTTTTTAGCAGGTTGACGCCGGTAAGGCATCCCCTCTTCAGCCGCCTTTTCTCCCCCCCGCAGAGGACCCGCCCCGGACCAAGATGCTCCCGCCGCAGGCCAATCAGGTGAATCCCGCAGCCCGGTTAGGGCTTTTTGACTTCCCCTTGAGGAAATTTGCGGGTCCCCCCATCCCTTGAAGGAGTCGATAAAGGGAGAAGACTATGGAAGCCGCCCTAGCTGCCCTCTCTCTCAAGCCGCTAACCATCGTATCGTTCGTGCTATGTGTGGTAGCCGTCCTGTGGTGCGCGGTGATGATGCCAAAGCTGCGTTTCGGTAAGGATCGTTTCGTAGTCGGCCTCGTCGGGATGCTGTCCGTTCATCACGGATTCACCATGGTGAACCAGGCCGGCGTCTGGCTCGGCGCCGAGCCCAACAACATCGGCCAATGGGTTACCCTGGGCGCCACGGCGCTCTATCTGATGACAGTCCTGAGCCTCGAGCACACCACCGCGGAGCACCGGACCAACCAGTTTCGCCTCCGCCTAGCGGAAGGCAATCAAGCCCCGCCACCAGTCCCCGCATCGATCACGCCGGTGGCGACTACAGCCTCCCCAAATACGCAGGTGCCTACAGCCTCCCCAAATACGCAGGTGCCTACAGCCTCCCCAAATACACAGGTGCCTACAGCCTCCCCAAATACACAGGTGCCCACAGCCTCCCCAAATACACAGGTGCCCACAGCCTCCCCAAATACACAGGTGCCCACAGCCTCCCCAAATACACAAATGACGGAAGCCGTGATCGAATCTTCCCCTCTTGCCATGTTCGCCGTCGACGCCAACGGCGCAATTTGCTGCTGGAACACGGCGGCGGAGAAGGAATTCGGCTGGAGCAAGAGCGAAGTGATCGGCCGCGAGACCCCGTTTTCGAACGCCGAACAACTCCTGCGCAGAGACGGCTCCGAGGTCCGGGCATCCATTTGGACCGCGCCGGTTGACTTCCATGGCGGGTTCGGACATGGCCGTTTGACCATCGTCGCCAGCCACTGATCCCCCCACTATTCGATCGCGGCCGATTTTACGTAGTCGAGCCTAGGAAAACTGCGCGCCAGAAACGCAAATCCCGATTTCAAAATACGCTCCGAATCGGGCCGGTCGTGATAGCTGCTGTAGAGTAACGCTGCCACGCCGAACCCTTTCGTGATATCGCCGAACGGCACAAAGCCGATGCGGTCAAGCGATGTGTTCTGTTTCAGATTGATGAATACCTGCGTAGTCCGGGAGTTCGCGCCATCCGCCGCGAATACCACCGTACCCAACGTATTCTTTTTTTTCAGCGGCTCGTCCTGAAGCGGCCGTGCCCGCCACTTCGCGTTCACCGCCGGTGCCCCGTTAATCCCGAATTGCGCCACAAAGCCCGGCATCACTCGGTGGAACGGCGATCCGTTGTAAAAGCCATGCTTCACCAGATTGAAAAAACGGTCCGCCGCAAGCGGAGCCCAATCCCGATGAACCGTGATCGTCATTTCGCCACGAGTGGTCACCATCCGCACCGCATACTGAGCCGGCGCTCGTTCGGTTAACGTTTCGGGCTTCAGCAGCGGATTCGCAGCCCCTTTGCGGCCAGCCGACTTTTGCTGGGAAAATAGCGCGATGCCGAGTACGAGCGCGGCCGGAACCATGCGGAGCAGCGTCACCGGTCCATCATAGTACGATCAGGCGCCGACGCTGCGCGATAGGGCCCCACTGGGACTTTTGCCGCAACCAACTTCCCTTGGGCTTCGCGCCAGCGCCTCACACCAACGCGCGGAAAACTGCGGCGCCAATCATCACCGCCAACAGCACACCGGAACCCCACATTAGCCCATGCACCGCCCGGTCAAGCCCGTTCAACGAATGCACAATCTCCTTTTGTTCCCGCTCGAAGCCGGCTTCCACGGGATCCAGAAATAGTTGGTCGTCCTCGTGGAGCCCAACCAGCGCACGGTAAATCGTCACCCCCGCGAGACCGGTAGTAACCGCGACCCAAGCGAGGAAAAGGTACTGGTAGGACGTCATTGCTAGCTCTCCTTCGCCTTGATCAACCGCACGCGGCGGGCCATCTTTCGGCGCGCTAGTAGATCAGCTTGATTCCCACCGTAACCTGCCGCTGCCCGTGCCCCTTCTCTCCCGTAATCGACCCGAACGCACCATTCACCGGATTCGTGTTCGGCGCACCAAACTGCACATGGTTCAGCGAGTTGAAACTCTCCAGCCGGAACTGCGCGGTGGCCCGCTCCTTGATTCGTACGTTCTTGAACATCGAAAGGTCCCAGTTGTTGATCCCGTCCGCCCGAATGCCGTTGAACCTCGAGCTCAAGCCCTGGATGTTGTTGGCCAGCACCTGCGCGGAATTTCGATTGAAACCGGCGTCCACGTTGAACCACCGCTCCGCGCGCCGCTCGCTCACCGGAAGCTCGATATCCTGCAGACTTCCATTGAAAATCGCATTCCCGAACCCGAGCACGTCCCCCGTCTGGCCTTCGTACCACCCTTGCACCTGCCACCCGCCGATCAGCAACTGCGGTACGGCGCCGATCCCCGGCAGCCACCTTTTCCCACGTCCCACCGGAAGCTCATAGATTCCGCTCAGCACGAACCGGTGCGTGTAGTCCTGCGGCGAAATCACCTTCTCCAGCACCGAGTCGGTGTCGTTGCGATAGTCGATCGCCTCCATGAATTTTGACCATGTCCACGACGCCTGGAATGTCAGCCCGCCGCTCATCCGCTTTTCCACCGCGGTTTGCAGCGAGTGATAGTACGAATATCCGGCCGGGTAGGTCGTTGTAATGTCGCCGAACTGCGGGTAGGGCCGAAGCAGTTGGGCCACGCCCACCCGCTGATTCGCCAGCCCAGTTCCGCTGAACTCCGCGATGCCAAAGAAAGGATTGCTCACCTGTCTGGTAAGAAAGTCGATCGCCGGCTGATCCCGCACCGCCGAGGTCGACAGATACTCCCTCGGGATCGCGTTCAGATTCCGGGTGGATGCCAGTTTTGAACCCCGGTTGCCGACATACGACACATCGGCCACGATCCGCCCCGGCAGTTCCCGCTGGATCGAGAACGACCATCGCTGCATGTACGGATTCAACGGTTTCTCGTTGAAGAAACTCACGCTGCGCCCCAGGAACGTCGTCAATCCACCCGCCGCGCCCCGCGCGCTTTCGATGCCGCGCGGAAACGGGTTCGACAGTGTGGCACTGTAGGTAAGGCCGTTGTCGAGCGAAGAAATCAGATTCGTGGGCTGGTTGAACCCACCCTGGTTCACGCCGAACCGGTCGACGCCGAGCACGTCGAAGAAGATCCCATACCCGGTCCGGACTACGGTCTTGCCGTTCCATTGATACGCCAGGCCGATCCGCGGCGCGAAGTTGTTACGGTCGGCTTTCCACAACGACGGAGGCAGCCCTCCGTTGCCGGCAAACTGCAATCCGCCATTGGCTTGAAACGCCGACGCCGCAACCTGCGGAATCGGTGACCGCGCATAGTTGGCCACCGCCTGCGCCGCCACCGGATTCGCCGTGGCGAAATCGAAGCCGCGGATGGACCGGTTGTAGCGCTCCGAGATCGGGCCCTCATATTCATACCGCAATCCCGCGTTGATCGTAAGCCGCGTCGAGATCCTCCAGTCATCCTGCACAAAAAATCCCCAGTAGCTGTTCTGCTCCGCACGCGATGCGTTGTTGGCGATCTGCCCGCCGGTCGGTATCCCAAACAGCATTGAGGCCAGCCCTTGCCCGATCGGCGCAGCCGCTGAATTGTCCAGCGGGCCGCGTGTATACGCATTCGCAAAGATCAATTGCGGTGCGACATTGCCATAGTTAAAGCCCGTTTCGCGCTGCAACCGGTACTCCGCGCCGAAACGCATACTGTGGCTGCCGGCGATTCGCGTCACCGTCGCCGACGCGGTGTGATAGTTGGTTGCCGCGCGAGTTCCCCCGTTGTTGGAAAGGGCGGTGAAGGCGCCGCCATCCACTTGCACGTTCGGAAAGGCGATTCCATCCGGGCCAAGCTTGCTTTTGATCTCGCCCACAAGCGCCGCCGGCAATCCCAACGATGCCAGATCGAAGCCCTGGCTGCCCCGGCTGGCGATGTCGCTCTGAAAGCTGATTCCATACCGCAGGTTCAGTAACAGACCCGGGCTGAAGACGTGCACATCGTCGACAACCAATCCCCATCCGGTCCGGTCCAGGATATCCACGTTCGTGATCGTACCCAGCGCGTCGGAATAGTTGTCGTGCTGCGAATTGTTCCAGCGCGCAAAGAAGCGATTCTGTTCGCTGAAGTTATGGTCCACCCGCGACGTGTAAGTATAGTTCTCGCGGATGATCCTTTGCGTGTTGAAAAAGTTATTCCGTTGTTCCGCGTTCTGGTCCGGCTGGTTGGGCTCGGGATAGAACCCGAGTATCTTCGCCGCAACCGGGTTGATCCGGCTCGCCGGAACGAGGTTGCCCGGCAGCGGCTGCCGGCTGAAGCGCCCATTCGCCGCCGCCGCGATCGTCGCCGGATCGTAGATTTGATAACGGCTGCCGAGACCCAGCAATTGCGAGAAGTCACCGCGCTTCTGCGCTCCGGTCGGCACCGTCGCGGTGAACGACAGATTGCGCTCAATGGCCAGATCCTCGAAGCCGAATGTCCAGAACGTCTTGTTCCGGCCGTTATAC
>JBGSME010000368.1:0-1632 GCA_041740335.1 Bryobacteraceae bacterium
CGCCCCCCATCCCGGCCCCACCACCTACCTGCCGATCCAACCAGCGAAACCCAAGCCAAACTACACTAGGTGAATGGACCTCGGACGCCGCGACCTCTTGCGCACTTCCCTGGCATTGGCCGGTCCCGCATCGCCCGGCGCCGTCCACCGCGAGAACGCTCGGCCAGGCACCACCGCGTGGCAGCTCAGCAAAGTACGCACCAACACAGGCAAAGGGTTCCGTACATCGCTCATCGAGGGATACTGCTCCCACCAGAGCGTGGAAGCCGGCGACACTCTCCGCATCTTCGTCAGCACCGATCCCTCCCGCCGCTACACCGTCGACATTTTTCGAATGGGCTACTACGGCGGTACCGGCGCTCGCCGCATCACCACTCTCGGGCCATTTGCCGGAAAAACTCAACCAGATCCTGAGGTGGGCCCCAAGCGCCTCCGCGAGTGCCGCTGGGATCCCGGCGTCGAAATTCGCATTCCCGCCGATTGGCCAAGCGGTATTTATCTGGGCAAGCTCCAAGCCATCGCCGAGTCCCGCAGCGAGCATACCTGGCAAAGTTACATCGTCTTCGTCGTTCGGGACCGCCGCAAAGCGGACCTCCTCTTCCAGGTTTCCGACAACACCTGGGCCGCCTACAATCGCTGGCCCGATGACTACTCCCTCTACACCGATCCCCGGCACCCATGGGCGCCCGGCGTCGCCGCCAGTTTCGATCGCCCCTATGGCAAGTACGCCCAGATCTACGATCACCCGCTCTCGGTCGGTTCGGGAGAATTTCTGCTCTGGGAGTTCCCTCTCGCCTACTGGCTTGAGCAGCACGGTTACGACGTCACCTACACCAGCAACTCCGACATGGTGCATCCGGAGCAATTCCTCCGGTCGAAAATATTTCTCAGCGTCGGGCACGACGAGTATTGGGACCCGCGCCAATACGACGCCGCCTTAGCATCCGTGAAGGCCGGCGTCTCGCACCTCTATCTTTCCGGCAACGCCGTAATGGGTGTTACGCCTTTCCAGCCTAGCCACGACGGCAGGCCCAATCGAATCCTTTCGCGGGAAGGTGTCTTCGGCGGCATCTACGGCGACTTCGGCAGTTGGCTCAAAGAACCCTTCTCCATGGAAGGTCCCAAAGCAAACCTGCTCATCGGCGCGCATAGCATCTATCCCTTCAACGGCGGCGGTGACTGGATCTGCTCCAGCCCCAAACACTGGATGTTCGCCGGCACCGAAATGAAGGCCGGCGATTCCATTCCCGGGCTCGTCGGCTGGGAATTCCACGGCGACCCCGCCGACATCCCCGGACTCGAAATCGTTGCCAAGGGCGATGCCCTCCGCGGCGGCGTCACACCCGTCGAGTGGACATCCACAATCTATCCCGGCGATCGTGGCAACTTCGTGTTCAACGCCGCCACCATCTGGTGGGCGCAGGGACTGTCTACGCCGCCCGGACACATCCTCCCCTGGTCCCACTGGGTCCGTCCCCTCGGCCCGGATGCCCGCGTGAAAAGGATCACCCGAAATTTGATCGAAAGAGGCCTCAGAAACAAAGCATGAATCGTTACCAACAGCACTTTATCGGCGGCACGTGGCAAACCCCCGCCGGCACCGAATTGATCGATGTGGTCTCGGCCTCCACC
>JBGSME010000369.1:0-1955 GCA_041740335.1 Bryobacteraceae bacterium
TCGTCATGAACGAACGCGGCGCGGAAAAAATGGTGAAAAGCGAATTCACCCTCGGCGGCACCGCGTCCGCAATGGCCGGCCCCGTGGGCAGGACCGTGCAAGCCGAAACCGACGCCTACATGCGAGCGGAAATTCTCGGCTATTCGCGTTCGCGCGGTGTCTTCGCCGGGCTTGCCCTCGAGGGCAGCACGCTGCGGGAAGACACCGATGACAACGAAGTGATCTACGGCAAGCGGTTATCCAATGAAGATATTCTGTCGGGCCGCAATGCCCCGATCCCCGCGGCGGCTCGTCCGCTCGTGGCGACCCTCAACAAATACTCCACCTGGGAGAAAAAATAGACACAAGGAGAAAAAACAATGAAAACACTCGCAATTTGCACAATTCTTTCGAGCGTGGCAGCGTTCGCGCAGGCCGACGCGAAGGTCAAGCAGCCATCAACCCAGTCGGTGGCGGAAGTCCGTTCCGCCTCGTACGAGCGAATGGTTCGTCAAGTCAGACATGAGCTGGTGATGTTACCCAACTATGGCGTTTTCGATAACTTCGCCTATAAGGTCGATGGCGACACCGTCACGCTGATGGGCGAGGTCACCCGCCCCACGCTGAAGTCGCAAGCCGAACGCGTGGTCAAGGACATCGAAGGCGTCGAGAAGGTAGAGAACAAGATCGAAGTGCTGCCCGTCTCACCCAATGACGACCGCATCCGCCTCGCGGCCTACCGCGCCATCTACGGCCACACCGTTCTCAATCGATACGCTCTCCGCGCCGTTCCACCGATTCACATCATCGTCAAAAACGGCAACCTGACCTTGAAGGGCGCAGTCGCCAATGAGGGCGACAAAAACATCGCCTTCTTGCAAGCCCGGGGCGTTCCCGGTGCCTTCTCCGTCGACAACGAACTCATAGTCGACAACGGCAACTGAACCGCGTTTGCTTTGGGCTATCCTTGAGGGGAATGTCGAATTCATCCGGCCAGAGCGGGGGCGCCGGTGAGGGCGCCTCCGCCGAATCCGAAGCCGACGCGCTGCGGCGGCGAGTTCACGAGCTCGAACTTCAGCTTTCCGCGCGCGAAAACGGCTGGTCCGGCCCTCCCCCACTTTCCGATCTCTGGACTCGCATTGAGCAGCGAATGGGCGTCCGGCCAGCGTTTTTTGAACAAGCGCAATCGGAGCCGGCCATCGCTTGGGCGCTGTTCGGGCTTGCCGAATTCGCCTACCTCGACAGCCCTCCACCTTCGCTGTTCAAGGAACAACTATTCACATATCTTTCTCGTTTTTGTTCCGTCCGTTACTGTGTCGCCCGGCACTGCGCTTTCCTCATCGGCAAGGGCCACGTTGCCGGCGACCCAGCTTGTTCGCCAATGGATCCCCAGGACGCAAAGCACCTCGTTGAAGACCCTCTCCCTGCCGGCAGCGAACGCCAAGCCGTGCTCAGCCGCCTCGCCGCCTGCAGCGCGCCCCTGGACGAGTGGCCCCTTTACGGCAGTCCTCTAGGCAAGGATTTCTTCTTCGCATGCGCCGCCGTCATGCTCCACCCCGATCGCACCTCTTCGTATCTCGGCCACTTGCGGCGTATCCTCGGGCCCGCCCGCATCGAGCAGCTACTGCTCTATCTCGGATTCATCCGCTTGGCGCTCTACTGGACCGAAGTTCACCCCGCCGTGAGCTTCGAACCGGATCTGGACAGTCTCGTCCGCGATGACAGTGCACTGGCCGGGCCGCTCCTCCGTCCGAATCCCGCAGACCGCGCTCTGCGGGAGCGCCTCAGCCTCGATGACGATGTCCCCGCACTTGACCTCCGCCGGCGCCAGTTCTACGAACTGCTGAGGGCAACCGACCAGGTGGTTTGGACAACCAATGCCGCTGGCCAGGTTCGGGAAGATTCTCCGTCCTGGCGCGCGTTTACCGGCCAAAGCCTCGAAGAGTGGTTGGGCGCCGGGTGGCTCGACGCCGTGC
>JBGSME010000370.1:0-4049 GCA_041740335.1 Bryobacteraceae bacterium
GGCGCGAGGCAAAGGTCGCTCGGCGAGGTGATCGCTGCCGCGTCGAACGGCGAACTGAAACTGGAATCGCTCAACAAGCTCACGGAAGCGGACGTCGCCCGCGTCGATGCGGTGACGGCGCGGATCAACGAAGGATGACCAAGTCAAATCAGGAAGGAGAAAGCAAATGAACCTCGTATCAACAATCCCAAGCACCCTGGCCGCAACCACCGTGCTCAATACCAAGGATCTCAACATGCGCCCTCAGCAAGACCTGTGCGAAGTGGTCGCCCAGTTCCTCGCAGTCGGCGAAGGCGTTGTCGCTCACTGGGTCGAGTTCGCCCGCGGCGTTCTGCTTTTCGTGATGGCGCCCGGTGACCCGCGCTCCGGCGAGTTCTATATATATGACCGGAAGCGCGGCGCCTTCTGGCTGCTCAACCTGCCCGATAGCGTCTACGGCGGATACACGGTCACCGAGATGCGTCACAAGGTGCGCGAGTTCCAACTGCTCGAGCTCGCCGAGAACCCGGCCCGCCTCGCGACGCTGCACTGACGCCACGGTCGTTTGGCGAGATCGCAAATGCACGGTAAGGAGTAGATATGGCGGATGTGGTACGCGCTACGCCCGAGATGGCGGTCGAGTACGTCCGGTGGTTAATGAACCGCCGGGCGTACACGCGGCAATCGGATACGCCGCATCCCGCCACGGGTCGTCATTATTATTACCGCCCACGGAAACGCGGCGAGGCATCTGAACTCACCGCCTGGGACATCCAACGTCACATGAACGGCGACATCACCGTCGGCCTGTACGCCATCAACCCGCGAACCCAGCGCGTGAAGTGGATGGCGATTGACGCGGATTACCGGCGCGCGCTGGAAGATCTGCTCAAACTGCAATACGAACTCGCGCAGAACGGCATTCAGGCAGCGCTCGAACAGAGCCGCCGTGGTGGGCATCTTTGGATCCTGTTCGACAAGCCGGTGCTGGCGCGGCATGCGCGGATCTACATCCGGCACCTGGCAGGTTCCCTCTCCGTTCAGGTGAAGGGATCTGGTCAAACAGACGGCATCGAGTTGTTCCCGAAGCAGGACGCGGTGGCCGAAGGTCAATTCGGCAACGCGATTCGCGGACCGCTCGGCATCCACAGAGCCGACGGCCGACGCTACTGGTTCTATGGCGCCGCATACGAATTGGAGGCGCAGATGGGTTATCTTCGCGGCCTTCGACGAGTGACTGAAGCGCAACTGAAAGAGTTGATCGCCAAACTTCCGGCGGAGCCGACGCCCGACCTGCGAACGCAATCGAATAGTTGGAACGGCAGCGCGGGCTTTCAGATTCTTGATCACATTGAACCGCGCCGGCAGGTTGGACGGAACTGGGTCGCGCAATGTCCATCGTGCGCGGCGGCCGGGCGCGACCGTGGCAAGGACAATCTCGCCGTCTCGGTCGCCGAACCCTGGAAGTATTGCTGTTGGGCCGGATGCAGCAAGGAGCAGATCCGCATAGCGCTGGGCAGCCCGATTCCGGCTGGTCACGTGAGCAGGGGAGGTTGAGTTGGCTGACGAACTCACACGATTGGTATTGCCGAAGCTACTGCTGCGCCGGCTGGAGTCCGCCGGTGTGTATTGCCAGACTTGGGTTACCGCGGAACGGCAGGCGCGCGCCGACCGATGGGTGCTACGTGGCGTAGAGAGCGGCGGCGGTTCCAGGGAAGTAGGGCGTTACGTCTCGTTCTTCGGCAAAGACGGCAACCGGCTGCCGTGGCTCCAGAAACTGGACCGCATCGGCGGCAACGGCGCGCATGCGGTGGTCCTCGGCGATCAACTCATCAGCATCGAGGTCGCGCGCGTGGACCAGACCTACCAATTGTTGATCGCGCAGCACCGCCTCCAACGGTCCAAGAACGGGAAACGGCCGCGCCCGGAATCGACCGTTCTGTTCCGCGGAGTGGACGGCCAACTGACGCCGGAATTACTCAAGCAAGGGCTGACTCCCGAATTCTTCACGCGCTCCGGCGAGGTAAAGCCGATCCCGGAGCATCTCGCGAGCGCGGTTCGCGCGGTGACGGAAGGCGCGTCGTGCCTGAACTGCCGTCACTGCCACGGACTGGCGGAGCGTACAGCGACACCAGAGTCCGCGTAACTCACTTGGCGGCGGCGGCCGTCCGCGGCATACTGCGCCCGATGACACGCTCAGAACCGCAAATCGATATGGCTTTTCCTCTCTTCTTTCATATCGTCGTGATCACCGCATCAACGGCGACCTCCGTCTGGGTGACCAGCGAACCCGAAGTGCGCGGCCTGTTGTCGAACTGGCCACCGCTCGTCGTTTGGCTGAGCCTCGCGGCGACGGTCATTCGGTACGCACACGACAGAACTTGGTGGCGGTTCGCAGCCGCGGCCCTGGTCGTGAACACCGCCATGATGGCACTCTGCATGCAAGGCCTGCGCGGGGGTTGACAAATGAAGGACCTCTTTACCAGAGCGTGCTTGTTCTTGTTCCTCGTGGTGCTCCTCTCCGGGCGCACGAACGAACTCGGCGTCGTCGTCGGGTCGGCTACGGGAACGGTGCTGCTGTGGCCGCTCTATAAGCGGCTCGCGCGACTCTAAAAACTCCAGCCGACGAAGGGAGGTGCGTCGTGGCGGAGCACTCTTGCTATGAATTCGTGTGCGACTGCGGAATCCAATATCGCGTCCGGCACGAGGGAACGTTCCAATGCCGATGCGGCCGGATCCTGGAGTTGGATTGGAGCTACGCGGCGCGGGAAGCGGCTTCAGCCGCCCACCTGAAAAGGATTGATCGCGATCTGAAGTTGTGCTCACCGTCTGCCGTAGGTCTCCCGCATGAGGAGGGCAGCTGAGGCTTCCACGAATCTTGTCTTCAGGCCGCGCGGACCAGGTTATCGATACGTCCTCTGGACTGCCCAGGCTGCATTCATGACGGCCATGCGGAATTCCTCATTCTCGTCACGGAACTCGGCCGCGTGCAGTCTTACCGTCGCAATATACCGACGGGATTTCAATTCAAACAACAACAAGGAGAAAGCAAAATGTTGGGTTACTCGAAGATACAGATCATGGGGAACGTCGGCCAAGTTCCCGAGATGAAATTCCTCCCGAGCGGTGAATCGGTGGTCAACTTTTCGGTCGCCGTCAACCGCCGCTACAAAGACCGCGAGGGCGTCCAAAAGAGCGCCACCGATTGGTACCGCGTATGCGCCTTCAACGGACTTGGCGAAAATTGCGCCAAGTTCCTGACCCGCGGCTCGGCCGTGTTTGTGGAAGGCCGCCTCCAGGTGCGAACATTCGAGGGGAAGAGCGGCGAGCCGCAAGTTTCCGTCGATATCATCCCGACAACTATGCGCTTCCTCGGCGCCGGTCGGCGGGAATCCGACGACTCGCCACGCCCCGGCCAGCCAATCCACCACGAGGCAGATGACGCTTCGTCAGAGTGCCCTTTCTGAGGTGACCACTCATGGAGCTACCGATCTGCGATTTCTGCTCCGAGCCGGACGTCGTATGGATGTACCCGGCGCACAACTTCATCGGCTACCAAGGGCCCGGCATCGTCGGCGAGAGCGTCGGCGGGTGGGCCGCTTGCAGGACCTGCCACGAACTCATCGCCGCCGACAACCGAGTCGGCTTGGCCGAGCGCTCCGCCTCCACACTCCTCGCCAACCAGCCCGACATGGGGTTGACGCGCGAGGAAGCCGCTGTCGTGCTTCAGGAGATCCAGGCGAAGTTCTTCCAACACCGCATCGGACCACCGGCCGCAATGCCTGTCCCCGTCGCGGCGACCACAGCGGAGCGTTGATAGGAGGGCGGAATGGCCAGGCTCGAAGCCCGCATGCGTCTCGGCTACTACCCGCTCGACGAACGCGAAGCCCATCGCATCGCCCGATTCATACACTGCCAGGCGTCCGCCAGCGTCCTCGATCCCTGCGCGGGCACCGGCGCCGCGCTGAAAACCATCGTTCCAGGCGCGAACATCCGGCGCTACGGCATTGAACTCGACGCCTACCGTGCCGCCGAGGCGAAGCAGGCGCTCGACGAGGTCATCCAAGGCG
>JBGSME010000371.1:0-1933 GCA_041740335.1 Bryobacteraceae bacterium
AACGCGCCGTGGCGATCGACGAAGCCACCGGCAAGGTCCTATGGACACGCGAGTGGGAAGCCAGCTATCTCGGCCTCGCGCGCAACTACGCCACCGGACCCCGCGCAACGCCAACCGTCGACGGGGATCGCGTCTATACCCTCGGCGCAAAAGGCATCCTCCACTGTCTCGACACCCGCACCGGCGCCGTGCTCTGGCGCCACGACTTCGAGAAGGAATACGGCACACAGGTTCCCGGCTGGGGAATGTCCGGCGCGCCCATCGTTGCCGGCCAGTTGCTGATCGCCATCGTTGGCGGCGCCCAAAACTCCAAAGTGGTCGCCTTCGACAAACGAAGCGGCAGAGAAGTCTGGCGCGCCCTCGCCGCTGATTCCGAACCCGGCTACTCATCGCCGATTCTCACCACCGCCGGTGGCCGCAGCCAACTCATCGTCTGGCACGCCGGCGCGCTCGCTTCGCTGAATCCCGCCAACGGCGAAATCTACTGGCAGCAGCCTTTCCGCACCAACCTCGGCCTGTCGGTAGCTACTCCCGTGATCCACGGACCCTGGCTGTTCGTCTCGGCATTCTACGACGGCCCGATGATGATGCGGCTGTCCCCAGATGCGCCGCGGGCAGACCTTGCATGGAAGGGCAAAAGCCGCAGCGAAATCGACACCGACGGACTGCACGCGCTGGTGAGCACCCCCGTGATCGACGGCGGCTATATCTACGGCATCGGCAGCTACGGCCAGTTGCGCTGCCTCCGGTTGTCCACCGGCGAGCGCGTCTGGGAAACGCAAGCCGCCACCGGCGAGAAGGCGCGCTGGGCCTCAGGCTTTCTAGTACAAAACGGGAACCGGTACTTTTTGAACAATGATCGCGGCGACCTCATCCAGTGCCGCCTTTCGCCCGCCGGGTACCAGGAACTATCGCGCACCAAACTAATCGAGCCCACCTCCACCATGGGCATCGGAAAACGCGACGCCGGAGCCGTCAACTGGTCCCACCCGGCGTACGCCAACGGCCACGTTGTGGCGCGGAACGACAAGGAAATCATTCGAGTGAAGCTGAGCCAATAGGCGGAAGCTTTGCATCTGTGCTATTCTTTTACGGAATAGACAAACTGAGATATAGGAAGACGAGGAGTTCGTAGTTTCGAATGGCACTGGCGGCAGAGTTCAAACAGCAAGTTATCGGGGATTACAAAACCCATGCGTCCGACACTGGTTCGCCTGAGGTGCAGGTTGCATTACTCACCAATCGAGTACTGCAATTGACCGAGCACATCAAAGCAAACAAGAAGGACCACCACAGCAGGCGCGGTCTGCTCCTCATGGTGGCTCGCCGGAAAAAGCTGCTTGAATATTTGAAGCGCCACAATCCGATGCGTTACAAGACGCTGATCGATCGCTTGGGCCTCCGCCACTAGTCAACGATCACTGAGGCGTTCGCTGCCATCCGTAGTGGTCGTTTGCACCCCTACCAATTGATCAACCTCCAAAGTCTACCTTGATCGGTATTCACGATTAAGGAGAAGTCAATGGTTCATTCTGTTACAGTCGACCTCGAAGGCCGGCTCGTCACCCTGGAAACAGGAAAACTGGCCAAACAGGCCAACGGTGCCGTCATCGTCCGCTACGGAGACAACGTAGTCCTCGTCACCGCTTGCGGAAACGAAGATCCCCGCGTGGGAGCGAATTTCCTGCCCCTCACGGTGGACTACCGCGAGTACACCTACTCCGCCGGAAAATATCCGGGTGGATTCATCAAAAGAGAAGGACTGCCGAGTGAGAAGGAAGTGATCACCAGCCGCCTGATTGATCGCCCCATTCGTCCTCTGTTTGGCGAAGGATACGCCTGCGAGACACAGGTGATCGCGCTCGTGCTTTCCGCCGATCCCAAACGTGATCCCGGTCCCTTGGCCATCACCGGCGCAGCCGCCGCCCTCGCC
>JBGSME010000372.1:0-4355 GCA_041740335.1 Bryobacteraceae bacterium
CCCGGACTTCGGAATCCCACCACCTATCGCTATGGCGCGGCGATCGAACGCCGCATCGCAGCGCAAACCAGCGTCACTGTGGCCTACGCCGGTTTGCGTGCCGTTGATCTCTATCGATGGTCGGAGCCCAATGGACTGGGCAGCGTGCCCCAAGCTGCTCGGCCGGACCAGCGCTTTGCGCGCTATCGCTTTACAGACAACTCCGGCGACTCGATCTATCACTCGCTGCAAACCTTCGCCCGCCACCGTTTCTCGAAAGGGGTCGATTTCACGGTCTCGTATACCTACGGAAAGTCGGTAGATACCTATTCGCAGGATGTAGGAGACAATTCCATCCGCAACACTGCGCCCGGGCTAGCCCAATTCCCCTCGTTGATCAATACGAAGGGTTCCGCAGCCTCCGGCTTTCAGGGCGACGCGCAGAGTTGGGTACCGCGCCCGATTCTTGCCGAGCGCGGGTACTCCGATTTCGACATTCGTCATACGCTCGCGGTAAGCCACATCGTCGAAATGCCATTCGGGCGCAACCGCTGGATCGGCCGGAACTTGCCCAAGGCGCTGGACGCAGCCGTCGGCGGCTGGTCCGTCGCGGGCTTGCTTTCGTTGCGGACAGCAATGCCGGTATACCTGTCCTCCGGTGTCGATTACGCCGACGTGGGCATCACCACTAGTCCGCGCCCGGCACTGAAACAAGGCAGCATTGGTGATCTATACGCAAATGGCGCCTTCGACAAAATCCAATATTGGCTGCCGAAGGCACAGGCGGATCAATTCCTCGGCAACCCGGCGAACGTCACCGACCCCTTCGCTGTCACGAAGCGAAACGCGCTGCGCGGACCTGGTACTCAGGTCTACGATCTCTCACTGGTCAAGAGGTTCAATTTCTCCGAAACTTGGAAGTTAGGGTTCGAGGCCAACTTCTTTAATGTGTTCAACCACACGAATCTGGGTCCTCCTATCGGCGTCCTGAGTGACGCTCGTTTCGGGCGAGTGACGGGGACCTTGGCAGGCACCAATCCGCGTCAAGTGCAACTGGCGCTCAAGCTCACTTTTTAGTGGTGGATTGGTCCTGATGCCCAGGTGCCGCTATGAGCATTCCGACGCGCAAAACCCGGCAAGCTGAAACTCTCCGAAAAGTTCTACGGAAGCACGACACTCCGCTGTCCGTCGACCAGATGTGGGAGCAGGCCAGACTGACAGAGCCGGCGATCGGCATCGCGACAGTGTACAGGCACGTGGCTCGCTGGATCAGCGAGGGGTGGCTCGTCGTCGTGGAGATACCCGGCCAGCCTACCCGCTACGAGATTGCCGGCAAATCTCACCATCACCACTTTGTCTGCGAAATCTGCGGTGTCGTATTTGATCTGCCCGGTTGTGTCGCGGGGCTGGATTCGTTTCTTCCGGAAGGCTTTCAGCCAAGAAGACACGAACTCGCCGTATTCGGAGCATGCGGACTTTGTTCATTGAAGAAGGAAAATGACTATACAATCACCCATTGAGAAACTGCCCGTGACCGTGCTATCCGGCTTCCTTGGCGCGGGAAAAACCACCGTTCTGAACCACGTTCTCAACAATCGGGACGGGTTCCGTGTCGCCGTGATCGTCAACGACATGAGCGAGATCAATATCGACTCGCGTCTTGTGACCGCCGCCGGTGGCTTGAACCGCGTAGACGAGAAGCTCGTTGAGATGAGCAATGGCTGCATCTGTTGTACTCTTCGCGAAGATCTGTTGGTGGAAGTCCGCAAGCTTGCTCTCGAAGGGCGTTACGACTACCTGCTGATCGAATCGACAGGCATTGGTGAACCGATGCCTGTGGCGGCAACCTTCAGCTTTGTCGACGAGAACGGTGCCTCGCTCTCGGATGTCGCGCGTCTTGACACCATGGTGACGGTAGTAGACGGAGAGAAATTCCTGGAGGATTTCCAGTCGATCGATTCATTGCAAGAACGGGAGCTTTCGCTCGGTGACGACGACGAACGAAATCTTGCCGACCTCCTGATTGACCAGATCGAATTCGCCAACCTCCTGGTGATCAATAAGGCTGATCGACTGCTTGAGCCAGACCTTGAACGGCTCAAGTTGATCCTCAAGCAACTGAACCGGGATGCGCGGATCGTCTCCTGCGCTTTCGGCAAGGTGCCTCCCAGGGAGATGTTGAACACACAACTCTATGATGAGGAGAAGGCCGCCAATTCGCCGGGATGGCTGAAAGAACTCCAGGGCGATCATTTGCCGGAGACGGAAGAGTATGGGATCTCGAGCTTCGTATACCGGGCTCGCCGGCCGTTTCACCCCGCACGCTTCTGGGCGATTTTGGATCAGGGTTGCGAAGGCGTGCTGCGCGCTAAAGGCTTCGTTTGGATTGCCACCAAACACGACATGATGGGTTCCTACGCGCAAGCCGGCAACTGCGTTAGCACCGAGCCTGCCCATGCCTGGCTCGCGGCCACGCCCCGCGATCAATGGCCGGAGGATCAGGAATCCTTACAGTACATCGACTCCAATTGGGAGGAGCCCTTCGGTGATCGGATGCAGGAGATCGTGTTCATCGGAGTCGGGATGGATCGGCAGAGCATCGAGCAGTCACTCAATGCCGCCTTGTTAACCGACAGGGAAATGGCCCTTGGGCCCGAAGAATGGAAGTGCTTCGACGATCCGTTTGCGGAGTGGGAAGGGGCGGATATGACGACGCCGGAGCCGGTGAGGTAAGGAACTGCGCTCTTGTCGCGCGTTTCCGCCATGCGTTACCCTGAAGCTGGGTGGCGAATTTGCAGCAATCAGCGGGCACTAAACGTATGTCAACGGGCGTAATTTCCGCACGAGCGGGCGTTGAAACGACTGGCCGACGGCAGGGCGATACAGCGCCCAGCCGGCCTGAAGTCTCGACGGTGAGCCGGCGAAGCACGAAACATGGTTCAGTCCTCGACACGATTTTGGCCAAGAGTGACGCCCCACTGTCAGTGCCAGAAATCTTCGTTCGTGCAAAGAAGATGGGCTCGAACATGGGTATAGCAACTGTCTATCGCCGTGTAGAACGATGGCTCGAAACCGGCGCGGCCGTGACTGTCGAGATTCCAGGTCAGCCAAACCGCTATGAGACGTCGGGCAAGGCCCACCACCATCATTTTGTTTGCGAGGACTGCGGGTCTGTTTTCGACCTCCCTGGCTGTGTGAAAGGGATTGACGGATTGCTGCCGCCCGGATTCAAAGCCAACAAGCACGATCTATCGGTATTCGGCAGTTGCCGTAGATGTTCCAATGTTTAGCCGGAATTCCGGAATACGGTCTCTGACGGCTCCTCCGGTTCGAAGGAAAGGTTAACTTCTTAACTAACCTATTCCACATTGCGCGGCAAAGCCCTCATGGGGACGCAAGAAGCATGGCTTCGTTGTCGCACCTGAATCGGTGCGGGCTGGCTGGTTCTGACTTAGGCAAATCTCTGGTATTCCTGCCGCAGCGCGTCAACGAAACGGTCAAGCTCTTGAAGCCTGTTATAGAGCGCTGGAGTTACGCGAATGGCCGCTCCTCCTGCGATGCCCCGGCGGGCCACCGTCAGCACCTGGTATTTATTCAGTAGCAAAGAAGATAGGCGTTGAGCCTGAGCATAGTCGCGTAATCCAGGTAAACGAAAACTCGTAACGGCTCCGTATCGCTCAGGATCTTCAGGAGTCAGAATTTCGATGCCTTTCAGATCGCGTACGCGTTCCACCCAATAGCGGCGAAGCGATTGCAGATGTCGCATTTTGCGCCCTCCACCCACTCGGTCATGAAAGTCGATGGCTGCTGGGACTGTGAGCGTTGCGGCGAAGTTAACCGTGCCGACGCTGGTGCGGCTGCGGGTGTCGTCTTCAGGAAACATGGTGCTTCCCATGCAGGGCTCGATATCGGCCAAACGCGAAGCTCGAATCCACACGCCGCCCGTGCCGATCGGCGCGTTCAACCATTTGTGTAATGAAAAGCCAACAAAATCAGCGTCCAGATCTGCCAGTTTGAAGTCCATGTGCGCAACTGTCTGTGCCGCATCGACGACCGTATCGACGCCACGTGCGCGCGCTAGAGCGACAATCTCCCGCACAGGCATCACCAAGCCGGTGCGGTTGGACAAATGAGTGACCAGCAACATCTTGAGATTGGCAGGCGCGGCCTTCAACTGCTTTTCGTAGGCGGCAAGGATATTCGCCGTAGTGGCCGGTTCTGGGATCTGAAATCGAATGACCGTCACTGGCATCTCGCAGCATAGCAGCATAGCCCTCAACCAGAGTAAGGGGTGTTTTTAATTCGTGCGCGGCTACCGCGATGAAGTCCGATTTACTGCGGTCCAGTTTTTCCAACGCCTGCTGGACTTGCTTGAG
>JBGSME010000373.1:0-5181 GCA_041740335.1 Bryobacteraceae bacterium
GGCGATGCGGCGGCGCTGGAACGGATCCCCTGCTCGGCGGCGCGTTCTCCGCCGAACGACTGCGCGGCCATATCATCGAGCGCCTTCGGCACTGGACCGGTCCTCAGCCGCAAAGCGATTCCGTTTCCCTCGATGATGCCCGCTTATTCGTCGCCAGATCCTATGCCTTCGATAACTGGGCTGCGTTTGAGGCGAGTGTCGCTCTACCAAAGCCTCCACGGTCCGAGCCGGCCGTCCACGGCCTCAGCCGCACGCCGCCGTTCTACCGGATTCACCGCGCCGATAACTCCATCGAACCCACGCCTCCGCTGTTCGACAGTGACTGGGACGAACTCTTCGACGCGATGCGGCACCATCGCATCCGTGGACTCCGCGCGGCCGGCCAGATGTCCGATGCGGTCCTCGCGCGCCTGGCGAAACTCGACTTCGTCACCTCGCTTTCGCTCGAAGGCTGCCGGCGCGTCACCGACGCAGGGCTGGCACACCTGGCGCGAATGCCCTGCCTCCAACATCTGAATCTCTCGGGTTGCAGCATCACAGATAGCGGCCTCGCGGTTCTGGGTCAACTTCCTCAACTGCGTGAATTCCAACTCGCCCACAATCGCGGCATCTCCGACGCCGGCCTCGCACATCTTTCCCGATGCGAGCTTCTGGAGCGTGTGGACCTGCTCGGCTCGAACTCGGGTGACGGCGCAATCGGCGCGCTTGCCGCCAAGCCAGCCCTCCGGCATTTCAAGTCCGGCAGTCAGGTAACCGACGCTGGTCTAGCGCTGCTGCACCAGTTCCCGGTCTTCAGGACCTGGCAGGGCGGGGAGGCGAAGTATTCGCTCCTGCAGTTCGCCGCCGAACCGAACCTGCTGTTGCTTCGCGGCGCTATCTCCGATCGCGGCATCGCCAGCCTCGCCGGGCTCGATGGCCTCTTCGCCCTGAATCTCGACGATGCCCGCCTCGCCATTTCGCCGGCGGGCTTGCGTCCGCTTACCGGTCTACCCAATCTAGGATGGCTCGGGATCCACGCTACCGATGCAATGATGGCCCCCATCGCCGCGTTGCCGCGATTGCGAATGCTGATGTGCCAGGATACGCCCGCTGGCGACACAGGCTTCGCGAGCTTGAGCCGCTCCCGCAGCATCGAGTACATCTGGGGCCGGCGCTGCTACAGTCTCACCGGCGCCGGATTCTCCGCCTTGGCCGCAATGCCCTCGCTGCGCGGCCTTTCGGTGACTTGCAAGAACGTCGGCGAAAACGCCCTCGCCACCCTCCCGGATTTTCCCGCTCTGGTCGAGTTCATGCCGATGGATGTTCCGGACGCCGGTTTCCGCCACGTAGGGAACTGCCCCCGCCTCGAGGCCGTCTGGTGCATATACTGCCGCGACACCGGTGACGCCGCCACCCAGCACCTCACAGGCCTTCCCAACCTCAAGGTTTACTACGCCGGACAAACCCGCATCACCAACCGGAGCCTGGAACTGCTGGGCACCATGGAATCGATCGAGCGGCTCATTTTTTCCGCCTGCGCCGCCGTGACCAATGCCGGAGTCGCCCATTTGGCAGCTCTCCCTCGGTTGCGCGAACTCACCCTGGAAGGCATGCCCGGTGTTACTCGCGACGCCGCTGCGCCGTTTCCGGCCGGCGTCCGTGTACACTGGGAAACCTAGAATGTGTCATCCCGATGCACTTTTGCGGTAGATTGATCGAATGCTGCCTGATTCGAAGAAAACGAGTAGAGCCCACCGGCGCAAGTTCCTCCAGCTCGGCGCCGCCCTCACAGGACTGGCTGCTTGCGACAAGTCCCCTGGCGGTGCCGATTCCGCCGCGGCGGGTGAGGAGCCCAGCCAACTCGGCAAACCCATCCGTGCCGTTGGTCAACCGTCCCCGCACGAAAAGCTGTCCCGGCTGGTGCCTGATCTCCGCAACCCCGAAGTCGCCTCCACGCGAACCCCGCTTGCGGCCCAGTACGGCATCATCACTCCCTCCGCTGTTCATTTCGAGCGCCATCATAGCGGCGTTCCCGATCTCGATCCTACCTCTCATCAGCTCATGATCCACGGCATGGTGGACCGCCCCCTCATGCTGACTGTCGCCGATCTCAAACGCCTGCCGTCGGAATCCCGAATTCACTTCCTCGAGTGCTCCGGGAACGGCGGCAGCGAGTGGGGACCCAAAACCGCTCCCGACGTCCAGCGCTCTCACGGCCTTGCGAGTTGTTCCGAGTGGACCGGTGTTCCGTTGAGCATCCTGCTGCAGGAAGCCGGTCTCCAGCGTGGCGCTCAGTGGTTGATCGCCGAGGGGGCCGACGCCTGCAAGATGTCCCGCAGCATTCCCATGTACAAGGCGCTGAAAGACGCCCTTGTGGTTTATGGACAGAACGGCGAAGCGCTCCGCCCCGAACAAGGTTACCCGCTCCGCCTCCTCCTTCCCGGCTTTGAGGGCAACATGAACGTGAAATGGTTGCGCCGTCTCAAGGTTGTCGATCGCCCCGCTTACACGAAAGACGAGACCTCCAAATACACCGAACTGCTCGCCAACGGCAAGGCTCGGATCTTTACCTTCGACATGGATGCCAAGTCGGTGATCACATACCCCTCCGGCGGAAACAAACTCAACGAGCCGGGGCTCTACGAAATCAGCGGACTCGCCTGGAGCGGCCGCGGACGCATTCGCCGTGTCGATATCTCAACCGACGGCGGCCGTGGTTGGACGACGGCCCGTCTGCAGGATCCGATCCTCCCCATGTCCTTCACGCGCTTCCGCCTTCCGTGGAACTGGAACGGCTCTGAGGTTACTCTCATGTCCCGAGCTCTCGATGAAACAGGATACGTGCAGCCTTCCCGTGATGCGCTTGTCGCCTACCGCGGAGTCAATTCCAACTACCACTGCAATGCGATCAAAGCGTGGCGAATTTCCAGTGACGGGAGCGTAAGCAATGTCGACGCCTAATCGTCTGGTCCTCTTGTTGTCGATCTCCGCCGCCTTGCTGCTCGCCCAGCAGCCCGGCCGCTACGGCGTAGGCCGTACCCCTACCGCCGATGAAATCGGCGCGTGGGACATATCCATCGGCCCCGACGGCAAAGGTCTTCCATCTGGTGGCGGCACCGCCGCGCAGGGTAAGGAAGTTTACGACGCCCGCTGCAAGCGCTGCCATGGGGATGAGGCCAAAGGCGGTGACGAATCCGCTTTGGTCGGCGGTAAGAATACGCTCAGGACGCCCAAGCCTCTAAAGACGGTCGGCAGCTATTGGCCCTATGCCACCACTCTGTTCGACTACGTCCGCCGCTCGATGCCTCTCAAAAATCCTGGAACGCTCACCAACGATCAGGTCTACGCCGTCTCGGCTTACATCCTGCAATTGAACGGCATCATCAAGGAGGGCGATCGTATGGACGCCACCACCCTACCCAAGGTCCAGATGCCCAACCGCAATGGCTTCGTTGCCGATCCGCGGCGTCCGCCGGCCCCGCAACTCTGAAGACGGAGGGCAAGCGCATGGCGGCGGAACCTCAGATCGAAATCGCAGTGTGAATCCACCCGGTTGATGGGCCAAAGCGGTTCAGCTTGATTTAGAGGCGAGGGGTGTGATCACGAGAGAGAAAACCAGACCCCTTCGCCTTCGGCGGGGGGGGCCGCCGCTCCCGCCATCCTCAGAATCGGACCCGGCCCGTGCTCGCCGCCCCCACGGCATTCCGGACCTCCAGCTCCAATCCAACCACCCCCAGGGCATCCCCGGCCAGCACCGGAATCCGCGCCCCCAATCGGAACAACCCACCCAAGGTCGACGCCCCGAAAAATCGCGTGAACTGATCCCCCATCGCCACCGCCAACGGCTCTCCGATCCGCGCGCCTGTCCCGTCGAAGAACGAATACCGCACTTCCGAAATCGAACGTGCATTATCGAATCCGTCCGTGCTAACCTCGATCCCCGTTGGCCCGCGCGCGATCGTTACCGTGTCCAGCACTGGCGCGCTCCGCGGAACCGTCACCCGCGCCTCCCTCGTGCTTTCCCCGATCTTTACCCGCACTAGGATGTCACCCGCCGTCGTGCCTGTCTGCAACACTCCCTGTGCGGCAAGGTCCCGGCCCCAACGCGCCTCCGTCTCGCCCCTGGCAATCGTGATCGCCGCCGTTCGCGATGCAGCCGGCACCATCTGGATGGCCGGGTCGTCCGGGTATCCATCCACCGCCGATTGAAACTCAACGGTCACCACTCCCGTCACCGCCACCGGCGCCGGCGCAGCCAGGCGGATCCGCACCGGGATCTGCTTCGCGCTAGCCGATACGTTCGATCCTGCCTCGACGATGGCGTCTGGAATGTCCGGCGATACCGCGAAGCCCTGTAACCGGAATGTGCGGGCGTCGATCGTCAACAGACCCGCTGGAATACCCGCCCGCACCGGCGCGAATCGCACCCGCACCGCAACTTCGTTCGCCGGCTCCAGGCGCACCGGCAAAGCCGCTCCAGCCACGATCGAGAACGCTTCCCCACTCACCGCTACCGACGCCACAAATAGCGGACCCATCGTGTTGTTCCGAATGACGAACCGCTCCTCAATCGAGGATCCCACCTCTACCCGTCCGAAATCGCGCGCTTGATCCGCCGCCAAAGCCGTGCCGTCCGGCGCGAGCACCGTCACCCCATCCCGGCCCTGTGCCCGCACAATGAGAGACCGGTCATTCACCTGAAACGTTGCGCTATAGACGCCCGGCCCGGTCGGGCGGAACCGCACGTGGAAATCGACATTCGTTCCCGTCGATACGCGATATGGCAGCGTCGGATAGTGTTCGAGTGTGAACCCTGCCCCGGATACACGCAGCGTGCTCAGTACGATCGTGCTGCCGGTCAGATTACGCAGCCGGAAAGTCGTATCGAGAATATCACCCGGATGCGCCGCGCCCAGTTCGAGCAGGCTTTCGGTCACCGGAGTCTCCACGCCGTCCGATGGCACCGTGTAGAGCGACAACTGCGCCCACAACGGTATCGCAGCCAGCCCTAGCAGAAGCCTCTTCATCGCGGCGCTGCTCCCGGCAAAACGAATCGCTCCGCGGTGTTCCCTCGCCGGCGAATTGCGATCTGTCCTGACTGTACCCAGCTCTCGCCCGCCCGTACCAGTCCGGCTCCGTCCGTTTCGCCCAGTTCGATCTCCTCGCCGCCCGGCGCGCGGAACACCAGCAGCCCGTCCCGGA
>JBGSME010000374.1:0-6651 GCA_041740335.1 Bryobacteraceae bacterium
GCCGCCGCGAGCGACCGGTTTGCCTCCGCCAGTTGTTCCGCCGTCTCCAGATACTGCCGCGACTGGATCCGCACCGCTCCCGCCAGTTGATGCATCAGCACCGCCAGAACTACAAATAACAAAACGCGCAGTGCCAATTCCCGCGCGTCGCTGGGCAGTATCTGGTAAAGGTTCCAATCGAGCACCAGCAGGAACGACAGATACGCGCTACAGGCGAGCGCACTCACGATCGCAAATCCCAGCGCGCCCATCGCCGTTACCGCCGACACCACCGGTACCAGAAGAATCAGGTAGTAAGTGGAGTTGATCGCCCCCGTTACTCCCACCAGCAGATATGCCAGCACCAGTTTTACGCCCACCGCCAACAACGATCCGCGGCGCGTGCTCAGATACGGAATGCGCGGTTCTACGATCTGTACCGCCGCCAGTAGGGCGAGCAACTCCACCTCCGCCTCGTTGCGAAATGGGCTCGCCACCGCCAACGCCGTGAACAAGACTACCCACACCGCGTCGATAGGACGCGGACGCCATGACCATCGTTCCGTTGCTGTCTCTGCCATACTCTCTCCGATTGTGCCAAAATGAGGGCGAACCTCTTATTGTTTCTCGCATGAACCCCGAAACCAATGAATCACCGCGCCTGGAACTTACCGGCGCTGAGACCGCTCCCGAAATTCAGGAAGAATCGTCTTTTGGAGACCTCCTTTCCGAGTTTGAGCGCGGCCACTCTACACCGAATACCGAAGACCGGTCCGCGTCGATCGATGGCGTCGTTCTTTCCCTTACCGACGAGGCCGTCCTCGTCGATATCGGCCGAAAGCACGAAGGCACGCTCCCCCTCGATGCCGTGCGCGACCCAGCCGGGAACCCTCGCGTAAAACCGGGTGACACCATCGGCGTCAACATCGGTGGCCGCGATGATAACGGCTACTACTTGCTCACCCTCTTTCGCGTCGTCGTTCCCAAAGACTGGTCCGGCCTCGAAAAAGCCTTCGAGGAAAAGTCCATCATCACCGGCACCGTCCAGGAACTGATCAAAGGCGGACTGCGCGTCGACGTTGGCGCACGCGCCTTCCTGCCCGCCTCCCGCAGTGGCGCCCGCGACATTCCCGAAATGGAAAAGCTCGTCGGCCAGCAAATCGAATGCCGCATCACCAAGCTCGACGTCGAAAAGGAAGATGTCGTCATCGATCGCCGCGGCATCCTCGAAGAGCGCGCCTTCAAGGTTAAGGAGGAGGCGTTCGCCGCCCTTCAGGATGGCGCAATCGTCGACGGCGCAGTCCGAAACATTATGGACTTCGGCGCTTTCGTCGACCTCGGCGGCATCGATGGCCTCCTCCACGTCAGTGACATGACCTGGGTCCGCGGCGCCAAGCCCGAGGACGTCGTCAAGATCGGCGACACCGTGCGCGTCAAAATCCTTCGCATCGATCGCGAAAAGAAAAAAATCTCTCTCGGGATGAAGCAACTCACCCCAGACCCCTGGACCGTTGCCATCCAATCCCTCGAACCCAACACCCGCGTTCGCGGCAAGGTCGTTCGCGTGATGGACTTCGGCGCTTTTGTCGAAATTCAACCCGGCGTCGAAGGCTTGATCCACGTCTCCGAGATGAGCTGGTCCCGCAAGCAGAAGCGCGCCGCCGACATCGTCTCCGTCGGCGAAATGGTCGACGTCGTCGTGCTCTCCGTGAAGCCCGATGAAAAGCGCATTGCCCTCGGCCTCAAGCAGACTCTCGGCGACCCATGGGAAGAGGCCGTTACCAAGTTCCCTGTCGGCGCCGTCGTCGAAGGGCCCGTCACCAACCTCGCTCCCTTCGGAGCCTTTGTCGAATTGGGCGAAGGCGTCGAGGGCATGATCCACATCGGCGACATCGTCAACGAAAAACGGCTCCAGCATCCCCGCGAAGCTCTCGCCACCGGCCAGACCGTCAAAGCCCAAGTCCTCGAAGTCGACCATGCCCGGAAACGCTTTCGCCTCGGCATGAAGCAACTCGAGCCCACCTCCGCCGATGAGTACATCACCGAGCACAGCGTCGGCGATACCGTCACCGGCCGCATCATTGATGTCTCGGGCTCTTCCGCCCGCGTGGAATTGGCCGAAGGCGTCCGCGCCACTTGCCGCATCAGCCGCAAGGAAGCACCCGTCGAAGTCAAGCCCGCCGCCGCCGACCTCAATTCCTCCATCGCCGCCCTCGCCGCCAGGTGGAAACAAGGAACCGTCTCCACCTCTGGCGAGGCCGCCGGGCCCAAGGCCGGCGAGGTAAAGCAGTTCCGGATTCTCCAGGTCGATCCCTCTAAGAAATTCATTGAAGTGGAGTTAGAGGTAGGCTAACGCGCCGGGCGCTCCGCCGCCTGCCACGCAAAACGCCCCGCCGGTTCGCACCGCAAATCGGCCGCTTCGCCCAGGGCGTTACGTTTTTCGCCCGGTTCCGTCTATCTTTTTGTGCGAGATGTATCCTAATGTGGAGCGGAGAGACTGGAACCGCGGTAGCCGGGGTTCTAAAACCCTTAGTGCGCGATGAAGCGGAACTGATTCGGGCGGCCCAAAGGGGCGATCACGAGGCCTTTGAGGACCTCGTGCGTTCCTACGATCAAAACGTTCTTCGCCTCGCCTACCATCTCCTTCGATCCGAAGAAGACGCCCGCGACATTTTTCAGGAGGCCTTCCTCCGCGTTCACCGGAATCTTGACAGCTTCCGGTTCGACTGCTCGTTTCATACCTGGCTCTACCGCATCGTCACCAACCTCTGCCTCGATCAGTTGCGCAAAAAACGCGTCCGGCGCGAAGAATCCTCGGCCGTCGAAACCGAAGACGGCGTCCGCGACCGTTTGCTCACCGTTGCCGAAACCAATGCCGGCAGCGATCCTCAGCGCCAGCTGGTCAGCACCCAGGTCCGCGAGCGAGTCGAAAAGGCCCTCCAGGGTCTCACGCCTCGCGAGCGTACTGTTTTTCAGATGCGGCATCACGAGGGGATGCGCCTCCGCGCGATCGGTGAAATGCTCGGGACTACAGAAGAGGCTGCCAAAAACTGTCTTTTCCGCGCCACTCAAAAAATGCGAACCGCGCTTGAGGACCTCGTATGACACCCTCCCGGCACATGTCCTGCCAGGAAGTCACCGACTTGTTCTGGCTCCACCTCTATGGCGAACTGACGTTCGACCAGGATGAGTCCGTCGAACAACACTTGGCCGCCTGCCCCGATTGCTCGGACCGCCTTCAACGCGAAATTGAGTTGCACGGCCGATTGGAGTCCGCCGCGCCTGCACTCCCGCCCGGCTTGCTCACCAACTGCCGTCAGGATCTCTTCCGCCGGGTGCGGGCCGAACGGAGTGCGGTGGCCGAAGCCGGTTTCGGCCGCGGTCTTCGCCGTATCCTGCGCTCTCTAACTACGGTGGATTCCTCCTGGACTGCTGCCGCTTGGAAACCCGCCGGCGCGCTCGCGCTGGTTGCCCTCGGCTTCTTTGGCGGACGCTGGTCGCCTCCCGCCTCTTCCACGCTCGAATCCCAGGAAGCCGCCGCCTCGGTCGCCACCCGTGTCCGTGCCGTTGAGCACGATCCGAACGGGCAGGTTCGGGTCATCGTCGAAGATACCCGTCGCCGCGCCGTCGCCGGACTCCCCAGCGACGAAGTCATTCGCGGACTACTCCTCTCCGCCGCTCAGGACCCTGCCGATCCTGGCCTCCGCGTCGACTCCATTGACATGTTGCGCCGCGAATCGGAAACGATTGAGGTCCGCCGCGCTCTGATGGTCGCCCTCGAAGCCGATCCCAATCCCGGCGTCCGCATGAAGGCCCTCGAAGGCCTGCGGCCCTTCGCCGGGGATGCCGAGGTCCGCCGCTCCCTCGCTCACGTTCTGCTCCGCGACGATCACTCCGGATTGCGAACCCAAGCCGTCGACATGTTGATCCAAAGCAAACCCCACGACATGGTTGGTGTTCTGCAACAACTCATGCAGCACGAAGAGAACGGCTATATCCGCCTCCGCACTCAACGCGCGCTTCGTGAAATGAACGCTTCGGTGGACACTTTTTAGATGATGGCCCGGTTGCGTCTCGCGATTCTCACTTCCTGTGCCGCACTCAGCCTTGCGCAAACGCCCGGCTCCCTGCGTTTCGAAGGTGGGGAATGGGTTGAGACCATTGCAGCCTCCACCTCCGCGGCCCCCGCTCTCAAAGTGGAGACCCGTGGCGCCATCCGCATTCGCGGAGGCTCGCTTGCCCGCGTCACTGTCCTTGTCCGAAAGCGGGTTCGGGCTGCCACTGAATCCGAAGCGCGCCGGTTGCTAGCTCAATGCGAATTCCATTCGTCGCGGCTGTCCGACACTGTCCTGGTTCAGGCAAAATCGCCAGCCTCCTCCCCGGTCACCGCCGACATTGAAATTGAATGCCCTCGCGCCCTCGATCGCCTGCGTCTTGAGACTCTGAGCGGCAGCATTGATGTAGTTAATCTCGCCGCCGCCATTGATGCTCTTACCGCTGGCGGGCCAATTCGAGTCGACAACGTCGTCGGCCCCGCCAAACTCCGCACCGGTGGCGGCGGTATCGACATCGGTACCGTCGGGACTTCGGTGGACGCCTCCACCGGCGGAGGCCCAATTCGCGTCACCAAAGCCGGTGGTGCTGTCACTCTCAACACCGGCGGCGGGCTCATCGTAGTCGGCGAAAGCGGTGGCGTCAACGCCGTCACCGGCGCCGGCAACATTGTGGTCACTCGCTCCTACGGTCCTGTCTTCGCCCGCACAAATGGCGGTGTCATTCGTGTCGATCAAGCCGATGGTGAGGTCAACGCCGAAAACGCCGCGGGCGCAATTGAGGTGAGCTCGGCACGTGGCGTGCAGTGCCAGGCGGCCGCCGGTGGCATCCGCCTTCGAGGCGTCTCCGGTGAACTCAAAGCGATCACCGCCCTCGGCAGCATCATCGCCGAGTTGCTCGAGGGGCGCCCGCTTTCCGATTCCTTCATCAGTACCGATGGAGGTGACATTACCGTATTGCTTCCGTCTAACCTAGCAGTGACGGTCGAGGCGTGGAATGAATCGCCAGGCCGGGCACAGCGCATCGTTTCTGAGTTTGCCGAGATCCGTGTTCAAGCCCCCGACGTCCGCACCCGTTACCGGACCGTGGCTACCGGGGCGCTCAACGGCGGCGGACCTTTGCTGCGCATCGCCGCGGCCGAGGGAACAATCTACCTGCGCCGGAGCAAGTAGCCCGGCCTTACCGAGGAGTAAAGACATGTTCCGCTTGATAGGCGCTGGTTTGTCCGCTGTTCTCTTTCTGGCCAGTAACGGTTGGAGCCAGGAACCGCAGCCTGAGCCCCGTCCCATGCCTCGTCAGGGCTTTTTCGCTCCTAGGCCACGGCCGGCTCGCCCCCCGTTCGCCTTCGCGCCATCTGCGGGTAGTTACCTTGGTGTCAATGTCCAGGAAATCGATGCTGCCCGCGCTCGGGCTCTCAAGCTCAAAGAGGAGCACGGCGTCGAGATCACCATGGTGGCCGAAGATAGTCCGGCCGCAAAAGCCGGACTCCAGAAAGGGGACGCCGTTCTTAGCTACAACGGCCAGCGCGTGGAGGGAACCGAACAGTTCGTTCGCCTCGTCCGCGAGACACCTCCTGAGCGCCAGGTGAAAATCGGTGTTTGGCGCGGCGGCAAGGCGCAGACTCTCACTGCCAGCGTCGGCAGCCGCCGCGACGGCCCGGCGATGAGAGGCCCATTCCCGGGGGAGATTGTCGTTCCTGAGATTCACCTCCCCGATTTCGTGCGACCTCGCATGAGTTCCCGCAGCCAATTGCTCGGCGTCGAGGCCGAGTCGGTGGACGGACAGTTGGCGTCCTTTTTTGGTGTCGACCGGGGAATCCTGGTGCGGACCGTCATCAAAGATTCCGCCGCTGAAAAGGCGGGCCTCAAGGCCGGTGATGTCATCACCGCTATCAACCACATCCCTATCTCCAACCCGGCGGAATTGTCCCGCCAACTTCGTTCGCAGGCCCGAAGTGGTGCCGCCGGCGAAGGCGCGGATAAGGCCCGTCCGGTCAGCCTTACCGTGGTTCGGGAGCGCAAGGAGATGGACATATCCGTGTCGATGCCTGAGCCCACAGCGTCGTCTCAAAGCCGAGGATCTCGCCAAGGCCCGGCCCGTCGTATTGTCCAACGCGAAGAGCGCTTCTGACCGCACCTCCCTACCCGGAGCCCGGCCTCAGTTCTCGCAGCCGAGCCCGCAGCCGCGCTTCATCGCTTGAAATACGGTCCTCCGGCTCCCCGCTGATGAAACGGTTCCCCGGCGTGCTCGGAACCTCCGCATTTTTTCGCTCCTTGACGGCGCGGGGCAAAGGCAGCGGATCGATCGGAATTCGGATCGCCGGCGGCAGCGTCTGTACGAACTGGGCCATCGATGCCGTTACGGCTTTCCTCAGCACATGTATCTCGCGTTTCAGTTCCAGAAACAGTCCTAGGCACACCAGCAATCCGGCTCCCAGTAACAAGCCGACTGCAATCAGCACCATGTTCATTCGGTCCTCCTTCTAGTGCAGCGTTCTCAACCGCTCCCGCTGACTCACAATCTCGAGAATTCGTACACCGTAATTGCCGTCAACCACCACCACCTCCGCGCGCGCAATCACGCAGTTGTTCACGATCAACTCGACCGGCTCGGCAACCG